>JAAYTR010000043.1 GCA_012523685.1 Clostridiaceae bacterium
TCTAAGGAAAGTTACTTCTTTGTTACTGACATTTGCACTATTATTAGTATTGTTTAGTGTACCGGTATTAGCTGCAGATGAACTGACTTTGGATACCGCTAATCTTTCAGGCAAACTCGTCATTATACATACCAACGATACCCATGGAGCTGATGTAGCAGTCGAAGGAATATCACTCGGAACAGCAGGTATAGCCCAACTTGTGAAAGACTATGAGACAGCGGGTGCAGATGTCCTGTTAGTATCAGCAGGAGACGCAATTCAAGGGGACCCCCTGGTTAATTTAAGCAAAGGTTCAACGGCTATAGAATTTATGAATATTGCCGGGTATGATTTGATGGTACCTGGAAATCATGAGTTTGATTTTGGTTATGATAATCTCCTGAAGCTCAAAAATGAAGCAGATTTTCCACTTGTTTCAGCTAATATTCTGGATAAATTAAGTGGGAAATCTGTTTTTGAGGAATCAATAATTTTTGATACTGTGATCGGAAAAGTAGGATTCTTTGGGATAACTACCCCTGAAACTATGACCAAAGCAAACCCCAATAATGTAGCTTCGCTTGATTTCCTGGCAGGCGGGGCAATGTACGATGCTGCTCAGAAGCAAGTAGATCAATTAAAGAAAGATGGTGCTAAATATATAATCTGTGTGACACATCTAGGGACCGATGAAAGCAGTAAACCCAACAGATCAACTGATTTAATAGAAAAGGTAGAAGGAATAGATATTCTGATCGACGGCCATAGCCATAGTGTCATTGACGGTAATGAAGAAGACGCTACGGTACTAGCCTCTGCAGGGACAAAACTCAGTCATGCAGGAGTTGTTATAATTGATGATAAAGGCATTGAAGCAAAGCTTATTTCAGCCGAAGAATACAACAGTGTGGATAAAGATGTCAATGATGAGATTAATAAAGTAGCTGCTCAGATAGATCTTGAACTGTCGGATGTTTTTGCCAGGACAGAAGTATTATTAGATGGTAACAAAGCTCCCGGCGTTAGAACTCAGGAAACTAATTTAGGTGATTTTGCTGCCGATGCGATTCTCTGGGCTGCAAGACAAGCAACAGGTGGAAATGTTGATGCAGCCATTACAAACGGTGGTGGTATCAGAGCTTCAATTGAAGCCGGCGATGTTACCATGAAAGATATGAAGACTGTATTCCCCTTTGGCAATACAATCTCTACTGTTCAGGTAACGGGGAGCCAGCTGCTGGAAATACTCGAAGCATCATCCAGTGCTGCCCCCGAGGCATTAGGTGCATTCCCTCAGGTATCTGGCATTGAGTTCACTATTGATACAACTGTTCCGTATGAAAACGGAGACCAGTATCCTGACTCTACTTATTACGCCCCTGCAAATCCCGGATCACGTGTTAAAAATGTAAAGATAGGTGGAGCAGCGCTTGACCTTAACAAAACATATACCATAGCCACCAATGACTTTCTTGCAGCAGGAGGCGATACCTACTATTTACTTAAAGACCTGGAGAGTTATAATACCTATGTAGCACTGGAAGATGCTCTTGTAAATTATACAGATGAAGTGATGGGCGGCGTAATAAGCGAAGCAAAGTATGGCAAACCGGCAGGACGAATAAATATTATTACCGCACCCGTTGTCGAAGAAAAACCTGAACCTGCCGTTGTGACCTACACGGTAGTAAAGGGTGACTGCTTATGGATAATCGCTGAGAAATATCTGGGTGATGGAAGAAGATATATAGAAATATATGAACTTAACAAGGACATAATTAAGAATCCGAATCTAATATATATATCACAAGTCCTTAAAATACCTGCTAAATAATTAATGGCTAAATAAAAAATGGGTTAAGGGCATTGACTTAATAAGTTTTAAGGCAATGCCCTTTCTTGATATTATAAAACATTTATCTGTTCAGTTAATGGTAGCTTAAGTCCGCAAAGCCTCCGGAGAGAAGCTACTTTTTTAAAATTCTCAAAAAAGTATTGACTTGACTGTTAATACTGTATATACTGTATATATACAGTAGAGAGGAAGTGAGATTGCTGGATATTATTATAAGAAATTCAAGCGATCAGCCAATATATGATCAGATTTATTCACAGATAAAAAATCATATTATTTCAGGAAAGCTGCAGGAAGGTGAAGCATTACCATCAATAAGAAGTCTTGCAAAGGATCTTAGAATAAGTGTGATTACAACCAAAAGAGCATATGACGAACTTGAAAGAGATGGTTTCATTTATACTGTACCGGCTAAAGGCTGTTTTGTTGCTGAAAAAAATATTGAGTTAATACGTGAAGAAAATCTGAAGAAAATCGAGGAATATATGCAAAAAATAACCGAGCTGGCTGTGTTATGCAATATAAGCAATGCGGAGTTATTGGAAATGCTCCAGATAATAATAAAGGAGAATGAATAGAGTATGAATGCCTTAGAAATTAAAAATCTGTCAAAAGCTTATAAAGGGTTTAAGCTCGATAACATCAGTTTAACTTTACCAAAGGGATGTATTATGGGTTTAATAGGAGAGAATGGTGCAGGAAAAA
>JAAYTR010000311.1 GCA_012523685.1 Clostridiaceae bacterium
CAAACATAATTAAGCGGCGTGGCTGCTGCGATTTAAAGCGGAGCATGGATTGCGTAGCGAGCGCGACTAGAAACTGGATGTTGGAAATGGAGCGCTAAATCGCAGCAGTCTACAGCCGCTCACCTGTTTAACGTAAAAAGACTCTTCACTCCGTTCAGATTGACAATACAGTTCGCATTATTCTTTTAGTTTGACTTTCGTTTCTGTACGACTCAGCCGGTTTTGTGATATATTATTTAATAACACATGTGGCGGAGGGTCATACCATGCCCCAAGAGGATATATTCGGGATGTCCATAAAGTATGTTAAGGGTGTAGGAGAAGCAAGAGCCAGGCTTTTATCAAAACTTGGCATTTATTCTGTTAACGATGTACTTAATTTCTTTCCCCGTGATTATCAGGACAGATCAGTGTTAAAAAAAATAACTGAATTAGCAGACGGAGAGGAATGCGGTGTGCGCGCAAGCCTTGTTTCCAATGTAACCGAATCAAGACCCCGCAGAAATCTATCTATTATTAAAGCTTTAGTATCCGATGGAACAGCCTTTTTGTCGCTTACCTGGTTTAACCAGAGTTATATTAAAAATAATCTCAAAAACGGGGTTGAATACATTTTTTTTGGAAAAGTGAAAAGAAGCGGTATGCGACTGGAAATGAATAATCCTGTTATCGAAACGGCTGAACAATTTGGGAAAAATACTGGACGAATACTTCCTGTATATTCTTTAACCAAAGGCTTGACTCAAACACATTTGAGAAAAATAACCGAAAACGCATTAAAGTTAACCGGAGAAAGATTCGAAGAAACACTGCCGCAAGATTTAAGAGAAAGCTATAATCTCAGCCAGATTCGTTATTCATATGAGGAGATTCACTTTCCACAGAGTTTCCAGCATATGGTGCAGGCCAGAAGACGTCTGGTGTTTGAAGAACTGCTGATTCTTCAACTGGGACTTTTGAAATCAAAAGGTATAAGCCTTGAGCAAAAGGGAAACAAACTCAAACCGGTTGATATTAGTCCTCTGTTAAATAAACTTTCATTTAAGCTAACTTCAGCGCAGAAAAGAGTATTTGAAGAAATTTGCAATGATATGCAGTCAGAAAAGAAAATGAATCGTCTGATTCAGGGTGATGTGGGCTCCGGTAAGACAATAGTAGCAGTATTAGCGATTTATTTGGCTGCCAAAAATAAATATCAGAGTGCATTTATGGCTCCAACCGAAATTTTGGCAGAGCAGCATTACAGAAGTATAAGTCCGCTTTTCGGGGAGCTTGGTGTAAGTGTGAGGCTTTTAACAGGAAGCACAAAAAAGAAAGAGAAAGAAGAAATAAAAGCCCTCACCAAAGAAGGTAAAATTGATGTTCTGATTGGAACTCATGCAATCCTGGAAGATGATACCGAGTTTTTTAAGCTGGGTCTTGTCATAACAGACGAACAGCACCGGTTTGGAGTGCGTCAAAGGGCGAAGCTTTCTGTCAAGGGAGAAAACCCGGATCTGCTTGTTATGACTGCTACTCCAATACCCAGAACCTTGACGCTGGCTTTGTATGGTGACCTGGACGTATCAATAATTGATGAATTGCCCCCGGACAGAAAGCCTATTGACACCTATGCCGTTAATGAATCATATAGAGACAGGATATATAATTTTATCAGAAAGAATGTAGCCGATGGAAGGCAGGCATATATTGTATGCCCTTTAGTTGAAGACTCAGATGAAATTGAAGCTGAGTCGGCGGAAGGTCTTGCTGAGCGACTAAAGAACAATGAGTTAAAAGATCTGAGGGTAGGACTAATACATGGAAAAATGAAAAGCTCAGAAAAAGAGAAGGTTATGCGTGCTTTTGTTAAAGGGCAGCTTGATGTACTGGTTTCAACGACGGTTATTGAGGTCGGTGTCAATGTTCCTAACGCAACTTTAATGGTCATAGAAAATGCTGAACGATTTGGCCTTTCACAGCTTCATCAGCTGAGAGGACGGGTAGGAAGAGGTAAATATAAGTCATATTGTATTTTGATTAACCAAAGTAAAAGTGATGTTTCGAGAAAAAGAATGGAGATAATGACAAGTACAAATGACGGCTTTGTTATCTCTGAGAAAGATCTGGAGCTTCGGGGCCCGGGTGATGTGTTTGGTGTAAGACAGCATGGTTTGCCTGAATTGAAAATTGCAAATCTTTATCGTGATATAGATATTTTAAATGACGTACAGAAAGCTGTTAAGCAAATAATAGACTACAATCTGCTATCAGACGACCAATACAGACCGCTGGTCAAAAAGCTGGATGATATAATGAAAGAAAAGTTTAAAGAGATTTCTTTGAATTGACATACAGAAATTTTTATATACCAAGGAGATTTATGCTGCGTGTAATAGGTGGAACAGCCAGGGGAGTTCCGTTAAAATCCCCTGATACAAAGAATACACGTCCCACACTGGACAGAACGAAGGAATCACTTTTTAATATTCTGATGCCTTATATATATGATGCAAGGGTATTGGATCTGTTTTCCGGCTCAGGCAGCTTAGGTATAGAATCGCTAAGCAGAGGAGCAAAAGAGGCGGTTTTTATTGATAACAGCAAATACTGCAGGAATATAATAATTGAAAACTTAAAAAAGACAAGATTGGAAGAGTGTGCTACAGTAATGGCTCTGGATGTTTTTAAAGCAATAAAGCTGTTAGGTGGAAAGAGTGCAAAATTTGACATCATTTTTTTGGATCCGCCATATAATATGAATTTTATTGCAAAGACAATACAAAGCATAGATGAATTTGATATAATAGCGGAAGAAGGTATTTTAGCCTGTGAGCATCATGTTAACGAACAAGCCCCGGAGCGGGCGGGTAAACTTAAAAAGGTAAGAATTAAGGAGTATGGAGAAACGATATATTCCTTCTATGTAACGGATAGCCATGCATAAAGTAAAGGAGGAAGCCTTTTGAGAACTTTTGTATATCCTGGCAGCTTTGATCCTGTAACAAACGGACATTTAGATATAATTAACAGAGCATCAAAGATATGCGATAAGCTTATTGTCTTAGTATCAGTCAATACTTCCAAGATACCGACTTTTTCAATTGAGGAGAGGCTGGAGCTTTTGAACCTGTCTGTAGGAAAACGTGATAATATAGAAATCACAAGTTTTTCCGGCCTGTTGGTAGATTTTATGAGAAAAGTCAATGCGAAGACAATAATAAAAGGTCTCAGGGCAATTTCGGATTTTGAATACGAAATGCAGATGGCTTTATTGAATCATCATATGAATAGTGAGATAGATACTCTGTTTATGATGACAAGCATAGAAAACTCTTTTTTAAGCTCAAGTGCCATTAAGGCTGTGGCAGTAAATGGTGGAAAAATTAATGATTTTGTTCCTGAGCAAATCGCCGATATAATAATTAGAAAACTAAAAAAATAAAATGGTTTTAGTTGGAGGTCGTATCATGGAATTACTGGATCTATTAGAACAGCTCGAAGATATTGTAGAAAACGGAGTAAATATCCCTCTTTCAGGAGGAAAATGCCTTTTAGATAGAGAGTCTATATTAGAATTAATTCAGGAGATACGTCTGAAGCTTCCTGACGATATTAAGACAGCAAGACGCATTGCTGATGAAAAACAGCGTATAATAGCTGAAGCTCAGCAAGAGGCAGAGAATATTATTAGAAATGCTGAATCTCGAATTGCTGCTTTGGTAGATGAAAATGAGATTACTAAAAAGGCCTATGAGCAGGCTGAGATCATTATTGCAAATTCAAAGAAGAATGCAAGAGAAATACGACTGGGAACCAGAGAGTATGCGGATAGTATTCTTAATAAGGTTGAGGAAATTCTTGAAGATACGCTGGATGTTATAAAACTAAACCGCCAGGAATTGAAATAAAATTAATCCTCATCTCATTATTCTTTAAAAGGTATATTTATTGGGATAGCAATTGCTATCCCTTTTTTCGGTGTTATAATGCATGATTTTGTTACTGATTCTTGTGCAGAGAAAAATAAGCAGTTTTAATATTCCTGACTGAATTTTCAGCTGTTTTTACAAAGGCATCAATCGATTGACATAATAATACCATTATAATAGAAGTATCTTTTTAGCATGATGGTTATTATTGTAAATATGCTAAATATAAATGCTTCTGACATAGAATTAATGACGTAATTGTTCCCGTTATTAAAAAGTTAATGGACATTCAATGATAAGTTAAATGTCAAACGGTTGACATTTATTCATATGTTCCCTATAATAATAACTGAGACAAAATAATTATGTTTAGTATGGAGGCGCTTAATGGGTGACATTCTAATAAACAAAACAAACCATGTTTTAAAGAAAATATCACAAAAAACATCTTGGGCTCCCCAAATAATTCAAGATGTTGATGAAATACCAAAGGGAGATATGCCCGGAGATATAATTAAAATTGGTCCCAAGCATATTCAAAAGGCTCAATTAATTTTTCCGAAAATGCTTGAACTTGTCATACCGGTGCTCGAGAAAAGTCCGTTTAAACGTGCGGTTATAGCTCTATGTGGAGGTTCCGGCGTAGGAAAATCTGAGACGGCGTCCTTGCTTTCATATTTTTTAAACCAGACGGGTTTAGGGAGCTATACATTATCAGGAGACAACTATTTTCATAGGATACCAAGATATAATGATGCTGAGAGATTAAGAATTTTTCGATACAGCGGAATTAATGGCCTTATTTTTAATGGGCTGTATTCTCTGGAACTGCGAGATAAATTAAAAGAACTTCAGGAAAGCGGAAAAGACACGCATCCCGAGCTTGTAAAAGAATATCCCTGGCTTTCAACCTATCAGAAGGAAGGTAGAAGAGGATTAAAGAATTATCTTGGAACTAATGATGAGATTAATTTTAATGAACTCAGTTCAATTATTTATAAGTTTAAAAATGGAGAGTCTAAAATCTATCTGAAGCGCATGGGAAGGGAAGAAAGTGAATTATGGTATGATTTACTCGATTTTAGTGATAAAAATATAATAATAATTGAGTGGACTCATGGTAACAACCAGAATCTTCAGGGTATAGATATTCCAATTCTACTTAGCAGTACTCCTCAGGAGACTCTCGAACACAGAAAAGCCCGAAAGCGTGACAAAGGGGTTGACAGTTCATTTACGACTACAGTTCTTTCTTTGGAGCAGGAGCTGATAATGTCGCAGGCATCAAGTGCAAAACTGATTATATCAAAAGACGGAGATATAATAACGTACAAAGATTACATCAGAAAAATGATGCAGGATTGGGATGTGGAGGCTGAAAATGAATAATAAAGATATCAGGGCCACCCCAAAATCTCATATAGGATCAGGTCCTATGTTAAATGCATATCCAGATAGTATAGGAGAAAAACTGGATGATATCATAAAGCTTTTAAAAATGCCTGAATTTGAAAATGCATTTGATTCTTTTTATATATTACCAAGCATTTATAATACGGATTTAGATCGCGGGTTTTCAGTTATTGATTATGACTTGAATGAAAATTATTTATCCTTAGAAGACCTTGAAGAACTGAAGAAAATAGGAATTAAACTTAAGCTTGATTTTGTCTTAAATCATTCATCAGTTCTTTCAAAGCAATTTCAGGATATCCTGAAAAATGGTGAAAATTCAAAGTATAAAGATTTTTTTGTTAACTGGAATAAATTTTGGGACGGTTACGGCCAAATGACGGATGAAGGCTACATACAGCCAGATGCCAAGTTTATCAAAGATATGTTCTTCAGAAAACCCGGACTTCCCATACTAAATGTTCGTATGCCTGACGGCAAAGAAGTTCCTTACTGGAATACCTTCTATCAGGAAATAAAGTATGAAAAAGTTGATGCTCAGGATCTCATGAGAAATATGGAGATTCAATTCTTATCTGCAGTGAAGTTGGCAGAAATAATAAATAAATCGCTGGAAGAGGGCAAAAAGCCCTCGGAAATTGAATTCGGTAAGTTCTCACGATATAGAGAAAGTGTAATTAATTATCTTGAATCCAGGCGCAAATACTTGGGACAGATGGATCTGAATATTAAATCTCCACTGGTATGGGAATTTTATGAAGAGACACTTAAGAAACTTTTTAAATACGGCGCGGAAATTGTCAGGCTTGACGCATTCGCGTATTTATCAAAGGAACCAGGGCTGAAAAACTTTCTCAATGAACCGGAAACCTGGGACATACTTGAAGGTATCAAAGCTCTGGCCGATAAATACAACTTAACGCTTCTACCTGAGATTCATTCAAAATATGAAGAAAGAATACATGAAAAACTTGCTCAAAAAGGCTATATAATATATGATTTCTTTCTTCCCGGATTGATTATTGATATGTTTGAAAGAAACAATAATGAATATTTAATTAAGTGGATAAACGAAATTCAAGAGAAAGAGTATAGAGTAGTAAATATGCTTGGTTGCCATGACGGTATTCCATTACTTGATTTAAAAGGACTTTTACCTGATGAGCAAATCGATAGTCTTATTAAGATGATTGTGGATAAGGGGGGCTATGTAAAGGATTTACATGGAGAAAAAAATATGTATTATCAGGTAAATGCCACTTACTACAGTGCGTTGGGTGAGGATGACAGAAAGCTTCTGCTTGCCAGGGCTATCCAGATATTTATGCCGGGCAAACCTCAGGTATGGTATCTTGACCTGTTTGCCGGAAAAAATGATTATGAGGCTGTTAGAAAATCCGGACAGGGAGGGCATAAAGAGATTAACCGTACTAACCTTACATTAGAGCAGAGCAAGAATGAACTGAAAAAGAATATTGTCCTCCAGCAGTTATCCCTGTTAAGATTCAGAAATACATATCCAGCCTTTGGCTTTGATGCTGAATTAGAAATTCCTGATACCGAACCGGCTATGTTAAGCCTATGCTGGAAAAACAACGGGTATGAGGCAATTTTGAATGCTAATCTGAAAGACTACACATTCAATATAGATGCAATTGATAATGAAGGAAAAACAGTCTGCCAATTCAACTCAGGATGATTTTCTGATCCATTTTGTAGAAAACGAAATGAAGTTGAGAAATTAATGATAAGGAGATGGCCCTATGAGATTTGATGATATATTGCCTGAACTGCAGCCTATGTATAAGGATTTACCAAAAATAGATTTAGTAAATGGCCTGGAGGATTTTCGAAAACTTCCGGTTCCTGATTTTAACAGTTCTCCATATGTAGTAACAACAGTTGATAAATTTAAAGGGCCGGAATCGGAGTTACTGGTAAAAATTTATGAAAAGAAAGACCGGGGCAATGAACTTCTGCCTGCAGTATTTTGGATTCATGGGGGAGGATATGTTCTTGGACATCCTGATGTAGATGATGGTATTTGTGAAATGTTTGTACTTGAAGCAAATTGTGTTGTTGTTTCTGTAGATTACAGACTTGCACCCGAACATCCATACCCTGCGGCAATTGAGGATTGCTATGCAGGACTGAAATGGATGGTTGAGAATGCAGAAAATTTGAGAATAAATACTTCAAAAATAGGAATAGCCGGAGCAAGTGCGGGGGGAGGATTGACTGCAGCCCTTGCTTTGCTTGCACGCGACAGAGGTGGACCTGAAATTATTTTTCAAATGCCGTTGTATCCTATGATTGATGATCGCAACAATTCGCTTTCCAGTCATGAAATAACCGAGAATGATTTCTCGAGAGTCTGGAACAGAGAATCAAATATGGCAGCCTGGAAAATGTATTTGGGAGATATGGATTTAAAGGATGTTCCCCAGTATGCAGCTCCTGCCCGGGCCAAAGATCTGTCAGGGCTTCCTCCAACTTATACTTGCGTAGGGCAATTGGATCCTTTCAGAGATGAGACAATAGCTTATGTTACGAGGTTGGCTCAGGCAGGTGTGCCTGTAGAGTTCCATCTTTATCCCGGATGTTTTCATGGATTTGATGCATATTCAAGTAATGCGAAAATCAGCAGACAAGCAAGAAATGAATATGTAAAAGCTATGGCGAAGGCTCTTCATACGTAGATGATTTTTGAAAAATCTTTAGATATAAAGACTTTTTTGGAAGCTATTGCCTGGATAGTCTGTCACGCATTATGCGAAAAGAGGTTTATTTATGATTAGTAATATTACCAGAAAGATCTTTTCAGTACCTGTTAAAGGGATAAAAGCAACCTTGCGTTTTTTTCCTCCATTAAATTAAGGAGGATAAGGACTAAACTAATCGCAGCTTTTGTAGTTACTATTATTCCAACGCTTCTTCTGGGAGGTCTGTCATTCTATAATTCCAGGGATGCGTTAAAGGAGGTTGCTGTTGACAGCTCCGTTTCGACACTTACTCAGATCAATAATTATCTGGGCTTAGCGATG
>JAAYTR010000312.1 GCA_012523685.1 Clostridiaceae bacterium
CCTGAAGATTGTACTGTATTTAATTGAATCAATTATAATTTATGCCTATACTATTGTCAATATGAATCCTGAAGTTTCTAAAACCCCGCTAATTTACTCCTTTTTATACTTTGCTCTTTTATGGCTGTGATTTCCGGATCTTTTTAGTCTATTTCCGAAGATAATTCAATTAATCGGGCTTATATTTCTTCCTGGCCTTCTGCCAGCTGTTTATATCTGAGAATATATGTAACAGGTACACAATAAAATAATACCTATTGTCATTCTGAGCGCAGCGAAGAATCTTTTCCGCTAAAACATATAAAATTAAATAAAAATATTTAATAAATAAGTTTACAATCCAGATTATTGTGATAAAATTAAAGTAGTTGGAGCCGCAAGATGCGGTTCCGCTCACAAAGTGAAATAGTATTATTAAAATCACTCTGCAAGTAGCGTTTGCAGGGTGACTTTTCTATTTATGGTCTATTCCTTGTTTTTCCTGCTTAAAGCAATCATCAAGGAGATAAGTGACAGAACAAACATCGAAAACCCTATCATAAGAGATATAGCTTCGAAAGTAGTCATATTACACCACCCCCCTCTTTAGTAAGAGTTGAGTGGATCCACACCCTGCATTCTCCGACTACCAGAAAATTATATCATAGTAAATAACTGCTATCAATATACAGCACGCAAGAGTCTAATATATTTTTAAGGCAAAAGATGGGCAACTGGACGAACAATATCCGCACAATACACATTTGTCATAATCTACTGAAACCTTATCGTCTTTCAGTAAGAGAGCCTTTTGTTTACAGCGCTTTACGCACTCGCCGCATTTTTCGCACCAAAAATCAACATGGAGTTTTTTCTTATTAGCAGGTTGATAATCTTGAATCTTTTCACTTGCATTCTCCAAATCATTAAAGAGCTCCACATTCATGCGTACCTCTTCAATGCTTTGCATACCAACAGCAACTGAATGAAGATACGGTATTGTTGTAACGAATTCCAGACATTCTTTAAAGGAATACAAAAGATTTCCTCCCCCGAAGGGTTTCATCCCGTAAATTGCTTTTCCGTTGTCATGGGCTTCTTTTATAGCTGCAAGCATTTCTTCCATTGTCCCGTCGCAAATACCCAATCCTTTAATATTTGTAATAGGGTGAATAATATCAATTTCAGGAGTATTTGCTGCAGCTTTGACAGCGGCAATATGGTGGGTGGAAATTCCTACTGCTTTAATTACTCCCTGCCGCTTAAGGTCCAGGTAGTAATCCAGAGCCTCCCGGTGGCCTCTTATAGTGTGTTCACTTTCCTGCTCGTGCATAAGAAAACAGTCTATGCCATCCAGACCCAGCTCACTCAATGCTCTGTCGACACTCTTTTTTGCTCCCTCTTTGTCATATGCGTAAGATTTTGATGCAATAACCGGCCTGATTCCGGTTATATCCATTGCTCTTTTGATATGCTGATATGTATCATATAAGTCAGCGGTATCTATAAATGTAATGCCAAGCCGTAAGGCTTCAGCAATAACGTCTCCGCCTTCCTCAACACTCAGATTCTTCTGTAAGGGGCCAATCACCAGCCCTCCAAAGCAAAGTCTTGAAACCGTAAGGCCTGTGTGACCCAGTTGTCTGTATTCCATAGTACTTCTCCTGATACTAAAATAGATCTGTCCTTTAATTTTGAGCTATCTTTTCTGCTCCAACAAAAAAGCGCCCTCCAAGGCGCTAATTCTATGGTCTATGCATCCTTCAAATAGAATCGCACAATTTCTTCCAGCAACTCATCCCTCTCAATTTTCCTTATAAGTATCCTGGCATTGTTATGACTGGTTATATAAGTAGGGTCCCCCGACATAATATAACCTACAATTTGACTTATAGGATTATATCCCTTCTCCTGCAGCGCCCTGTAAACATTAACCATAATCTCTCGGGCCTGGTCTGATTTATCTTTGGTAAAATCAAATTTCATTGTACCTGAATTCATAATGCACCCGCTTCCTGTTCGAATATCATCCGAATTTTAGGTATATTCTAATATTAATACATACATATTCGTAAATCAAGATATATCATCAAACCGTAATATTTGATACTGCACCTCTCATCCGCTCACCCTCAATTGTTTCAAGATGTACACTGATTATTTCCCCGGGATTAATATTTTCTACATTAACGGCAACGGGAATATAATTGGATGTTAAACCCTCCATGTCACCGGGGCTCCCTTCAATGTGCTTCTCCAGGATAATGTCAGTTTGCCTCCCTAAAAACTGTTGAAAAACTTTATTTCTCATCTGGTTGGCCAATTCAATAAGCTGTTTGCTTCGCCTTTCCTTTATATCAGGCTGAACCTGGTCAGGAAACTTTGCAGCTGCGGTACCCTTCCTGGGTGAATACTTAAACACATGTATCCATAAAAAGCCTATTTCCTTACAGAATTCATAGGACTTATAGAATTCCTCATCGGTTTCTCCGGGGAAACCTACCATCACATCAGTGGTAAAGGTTACATCAGGTATCTTTTCCCGCATTAATTCAACTATTTCCCGGTAATACTCCGGCGTATATTTTCGGTTCATTCTTTTTAGAGTCTCTGCACAACCGCTTTGCAATGAAAGATGAAAATGGGAACATAGCTTGGGCAGAACACTAATCTCCTCAATAAATTCATGAGTAATAAACATTGGCTCCAATGAACCTAAACGTATTCTCTCGATTCCCTCAATATCGTGTACTGCTCTTATAAGGCCGGGCAAGCTCTCATTATTTTTAATGTCATTATAAGAGGTAAGGTGTATACCCGTCAGCACTATTTCCTTAAAACCGTTTAGTGCAAAGCTCTTTGCCTCTTTGATCACATCATTTGCATCTCTGCTGCGCACAGGTCCTCTGGCATAGGGTATTATGCAATAAGAACAGAATTGGTCGCAGCCATCCTGGACTTTTAAGAAAGCTCTGGTATGGCCTTCATAGGCCTCAACAGGCAATTCTTCATATTCCATAAGAGTCTTTCTCTCATTTACATACTGCTTTTTTTCATCTTTTTGCGTGTTCTCTACAAGCTCCACAATTCGGTGCTTCATATTATTTCCCAGAACAAGGTTAACTCCCTCAATTTTTGATGTTTCCTCGGGAGAAACCTGAGCGAAGCATCCCACCACTGCTATAATGGCATCCGGATTCAAAGTATGAGCCCTTCTTATCATCTGTCTGGATTTCTTATCTCCCATACCTGTTACGGTACATGTGTTTATAACATAAACATCTGCATGTTCACTGGCTTCAACTATCTCGTAATCAGCTTTCTGAAAAAGCAGTTTCATTCCTTCAGTCTCAGCTATATTTACTTTACAGCCCAAAGTAATAAATGCAGCTTTTATTCTTTGTTTCATTTGTAACACTTCCCAATGTCTGTTATATTATTATTAACAATACTATATCTGCTATTGTCTGCACTCATTTATGGTATAATTTATTACACAGTATTATATAAATAATTCATTGAAGGATGGTGCAATAAATCCATGAATACATTCAATATCATGCTTAAATCAATTAATGACGTGAAAGATTTTGTTAACATTGTCAACAAATATGATTTCGATGTTGATCTTTCATCTGGCCGTTATAT
This sequence comes from Clostridiaceae bacterium, assembly GCA_012523685.1. GTDB lineage: Bacteria > Bacillota > Clostridia > DSM-8532 > DSM-8532 > DTU059. Next base: position 3,628 of record JAAYTR010000312.1, read on the forward strand.
TGTTGACGCAAAATCCATTATGGGTATTTTTAGCCTCGACCTCTCAAAGCCAATCAAAGTAGAGATTCACAGCGATAACCCTGGTAACTTCATCAATGAGATAAAAAGCATTATCGTAGATTAAATCGCGACACGCCATATTCCCACATTTTTATTTATCAACCTGCAAAAGCCCTTAGTATACACCGGGCTTTTTTGTGGTTGCAATTCACCCACCCGGCTGCCGGTTGGATATCATTTTTACAATATTGTTAAGGTTTTCATTATACCACAGAACCCGTAAAGCAACCAAGAGTCAAAGCAGCCTACGCTGATTCTTGCTATAAAATATTTATATTGTTAGTGTAAAATAATTGTTGGTTTTTTATCAAATAGAAATAGAGGTTGACCTTCTATGATAAAATTTTTGTTAACGATACAAAAAACAATAAGAAAGAAGGAACCTCTATGAATACTAGATTATCACGGATTATTGAAAATTTCACTAACAAAGTTATGGGAAGATTTTCTCAGGATAATATTTTATCTGTTGAAGAGATTGAAGATTCGCTCTGGAATGATTCTTCTGATTTTGTAAGAGAAAGCATTGCAGCGTATGCTGAGATGATAGATCAGCTGATTTTGGAGCAGAAACAAGAGCGGAAGAAAGCGAGAATAACTGTTCATAAACGAAATGTGTCTCGAGAATACTTGAGCAAATTTGGACAGGTTGAGTTTGCAAGGACATATTACAAGACGGAATCTGGGTATGGATACTTAGCGGACAAGGTGGTTGGTTTAGAATCCTATGATAGAATAAGCAAAAATGTCTGTGCGGAGCTTGTGGATAGGGCTGCACTTATGTCATACCAAAGAAGCACTGAAGAAACAACAAAAGGGAAAGTTACAAAACAGACAGTAATGAACCAAATACGGAAAACTAAAGGGCTAGAGCTCATTCCAAAAGGTAAGGTAAAGAAGGCGAGATTTCTTTATGTGGTGGCAGATGAGGATCATGTTCCATTGCAGAATGGTAAGAATGTAATTGTTCCCCTGATTACAGTACATGAGGGAATAGAAAATGTGAGCAAGAACAGAAACAGGTGTGTTAACGCTAAGCATTTTTCTGATTACGGTAAACCGGCAAAGGTTTTGTGGGAAGAGGTTGGAGCATGGTTAGCGGAAGAATATGATGTTGATTCTATTGAACGAATATATCTCCATGGAGACGGGGCCGGATGGATAAGGACAGGACTAGAATTCTTTCCACGAAGCAGATTTGTTCTAGATAAATACCACATAGAGAAAAGCATTAAAACGGTAACTGGTGGCACAATGCGAGGGTATTCATTTAGGATTAGAAGGGCACTTCAAAACTACGATTTGAACAAATTTAAGGATATTGTAGATGAAATGCTGATGGAGGTTGAAAGTAGTAGCCAAGGGCAAAAGATACTCCGCTTCAAGAAATACATCATGAATAACTGGGATGGGATAGCAATACGTAAAAACGACTCTAAATGTGGGGGTAGCTGTACGGAAGCACAAGTAAGCCACGTCCTGGCCGAAAGATTGAGTAGAGGCCCAAAGGGGTGGTCAGAAGTAGGCTTGAAATACATGAGCAAGCTGCGAGTTTTTAAGGTTAACGGTGAACGCATAAAAGCAGAAAATATCAAAAAGAGAAACGAAAAAGTTGAACTATGTGAAATGGAAAAGCGAGTAGTAAAAATGGTTAAGGAAGTCTTTGCTGAAGCTAAAAATTACTCAATATTTGAAAAAGAGGATTTTAAAATCAGTAAGATGACCCCTATAACGAGAATGTTCAAAGGAATTAGCCATACAGGTTATGCCTTTTAAAAGATAAAGCATGTTGGTCAACCTAAAAACCAACAACAATTTGACACCGTCAACATAAATTTTTAACTTGACAATATACTTATTGATGAATATAATATTTTTAATATACTAACGAAATGAATGATGAAACGCATTGATGGAGAATAGTAGCGATATCTTTCAAAGATAAAGAGAGCTGCCGGCAGGTGAAAGTGCAGACTTTGAAATACGTGAATCTCGCTCCGGAGCGGACCGCTGAAGTAAGCAATGCTTATTGTAGGTTGGTACGGAAACAGCCGTTATA
>JAAYTR010000313.1 GCA_012523685.1 Clostridiaceae bacterium
GTTGCATTATCTTTCTTATGATAATGATTAAAGGACTCGGTTAAATATGACTGGCGCTCTTTTTCGGTATTTTTTGGATCACGGGCAATCCATTGCCAGTACTTAGCGCTGACATTATAATAATGGTAGTTATATACAGCTTTTTTTACATTATCTATTCTAGTAAAAGGCTTTATGCCAAGGTTCTCCATATATCTATAGTTATCTTCTATGAACTCGTTTTTTGTCATGTCACCCATCTTGTACTGTATCAGCAAGCTCTGCCTGTGCTTTAAAAATCGGTCAAATTTGTTCATAATACTAACACCGCCTGTATGTCACATGATAAACAAGTTTTTATGAAAAGTAAAGGCTACGAAAATCGGATAATAAATATGTTGACATGCCAAAATTAGGTGTGGTAATATATATAAAATTATATAGATGTTTTGTGTCATGAGGGCTACAAAAATCAATATAATGATAATAAGTTCAGAAGAGATTGAATTAGTTAAGAGAAGATGAGAGGAGATTAGACTATGAGTACAAATCGCGTACCCTATCGTATCCATTTATCCGAAAAGGAATTGCCCGAGAGTTGGTATAATATTCGGGCTGACCTTCCAAATTTAAGTCCGTATTTAAATCCAAAGACAAAAGAACCTGTCGTACCTGATGACATGAAGGCTATTTTTCCTATGTCATTAATTGAACAGGAAATGTCTAATGAGCGTTTTATCGAAATCCCTGAGGAAGTCCGCGAGCTTTATCGATCCTTCCGCCCCGCACCCCTATGCAGGGCTTACAATCTGGAAAAGCTCTTGGATACACCTGCCCGTATTTACTACAAATATGAAGGAAATAATCCGTCGGGCAGTCATAAGCTGAATACGGCAATTCCGCAAGCTTACTATAATTACAAGGCCGGTATTAAGCGCTTGGCTACTGAGACCGGTGCCGGACAATGGGGAACAGCACTTTCGGTGGCTACTCAACTTTTCGGAATGGATTGCACCGTTTATATGGTTAAGGTCAGTGCTATGCAAAAGCCATACAGGAAGCTTATTATGGAAACCTATGGCGCTAATGTTTTTGCCAGCCCAAGTGTACATACTCAATCGGGCAGAACCATTCTGGAACAAAATCCGGATTATATGGGAAGCTTAGGCCTTGCAATAAGCGAAGCCGTTGAAGATGCAGCTACGCATGAAGACACTAATTATTCTCTTGGAAGTGTTTTAAATCATGTGATTCTTCACCAGACAATTATAGGCCTTGAAGCTAAGAAGCAGATGGAAAAGGTTGACGAGTATCCCGATATAGTTATTGCCTGCTGTGGAGGAGGCAGTAATTTTGGCGGTCTTGCCTTCCCGTTTTTACAGGACAAGATTAGAAACGGAAAGAAGACAGAAATACTGGCTGTTGAGCCGGCGGCATGCCCTACTTTGACTAAGGGGAGATTTGCTTTTGACTATGGAGATGTAGCACACTTTACACCTATCATGGAGATGTATACTCTGGGGCATGACTTTATGCCACCCGGAATCCATGCAGGGGGCCTTCGCTACCACGGCGATTCTACATTGGTAAGCAGAGCCTATCACGATGGGTTGATAGGTGCTCGTGCAGTACATCAGACCGATGTTTTTGAGGCTGCCATTCAATTTGCCAAGTCAGAGCTTATACTTCCTGCACCTGAATCGGCCCACGCAATAAGAGCTGCAA
>JAAYTR010000314.1 GCA_012523685.1 Clostridiaceae bacterium
GTTTGTGGGTCACGGAAACCCTGATACTTCGCAATGGAATTACTCCGCAACTCCTGCGATTTTTAGGAGCTTCTTAACAGTTTCTGTAGGCTGTGCACCATTACCCAGCCACTTCTTTACTTTTTCAGAATCTACATTAATTATTGAAGGTTCTGCCATCGGATCGTAAGTACCTACCTGCTCAATAAACTTACCATCACGTGGAGATCTTGCGTCTGCTACTACTATCCTGTAGAAAGGCTTTTTCTTAGCGCCAATTCTCTTTAATCTGATCTTTACCATGATTTCACCACCTTCCTTTATCCGTATCAATTTTCTATCTTTCGCCAGACTATTTTATTTAAGTCATAGACGTTTCAAGCTTATCAGAAAGGCCTTCTAAAGCCGCCCATTCCTCTCATCATCTTTTTGGTATTACCACCGGAAAATTGTTTCATCAATTTTTTCATATCTTCAAACTGCTTTAAAAGCCTGTTAACATCGGTGACCGTTGTTCCACTTCCATTTGCAATTCGTATTCGCCTTTTTGCATTAAGAATACTTGGGTTGTTGCGCTCCTGCTTTGTCATTGACTGTATTATAGCAACTGTACGGGCAAACTGCTTTTCGTCCAGGTCAACACCTTTCAGAGCTTTTGTGTCTACTCCGGGCAACATTCCGAGGATCTGGTTTAAAGGCCCCATTTTCTTTATCTGCTGCATTTGCTCAAGGAAGTCATCAAGTGTAAAGGTAGCCGTTCTCATCTTCTTTTCAAGCTCTATAGCCTGCTTTTCGTCAAATGCAGTCTGAGCTTTTTCGATTAGACTTAAGACATCTCCCATTCCTAGAATTCTGGAAGCCATCCTGTCGGGATAAAAGGGCTCCAAATCACTTAATTTTTCACCTAAACCGGTGTATTTAATTGGTTTTCCCGTTACAGCCCTGGTTGAAAGAGCCGCTCCGCCTCTTGTATCGCCGTCAAGTTTTGTTAGAATAATACCGTCAATACCAAGTTTTTCATTGAAGGATCCTGCTACATTAACTGCATCCTGTCCGGTCATGGAATCAACAACAAGAAGTATTTCATGCGGCTTTACGGTCTCTTTAAGACGTTTAAGCTCGTTCATCAGCTCTTCGTCAACATGGAGCCGGCCTGCAGTATCTATTATAACGATATCGAACTGCATACTTTTAGCATGATCAACAGCTTTCTTTGCTATTTCTACAGGATCAGTATTGGTACCCATCTCAAAAACAGGGATGTTAAGCTGCCCGCCAACTACCTGAAGCTGCTTGACAGCTGCCGGACGATAGACGTCACATGCTACCAGCAATGGGCGTTTACCTTCTTTTCTAAGCATATTTGCAAGCTTTCCGGTGGTTGTAGTCTTACCGGAACCTTGAAGTCCAACCATCATATACACTGTGGGTGGTGCAGGCGAATAGGTCAATTTGGATGGAACTGATCCCATTAGCTTTATCAGCTCTTCGTGAACAATTTTAACTATTTGCTGCCCCGGAGTGAGGCTTTCCAGAACGCTTTGTCCGACAGCTCTTTCAGACACTGAATTAACAAATTCTTTAACAACCTTAAAGTTAACGTCAGCTTCAAGAAGCGCAAGTTTAATCTCGCGCATCATTTCTTTTACATCCTTTTCATTTACGCGTACAGTACCCTTCATTTTCTTCATCAGGTTCTGCAGCTTTTCGGATAATCCTTCAAAAACCATTTATTACCTCTATGCTAACTATCTTGTTCTATAATGTGTTACATATATCTTTATAATGTATCCAGTATTTTTCCCAGCAAATCTATTGCCTGCTTATAATCAGAGTCATTAGTAAGCTCAGGAGATTTCTTGCCCATATTCTTCAGGCTATTTAATGCCTTATCAATATTTTTCTCCTGATCTTTAAAACGCTCTGCCAGGCCAAGCCTTTTTTCATATCCCAACAGAGATTTTTTAGCCTTGCGGATACTATCATAAACACCTTGTCTGCTTATGCCCAAATCCTCGGCAATTTCCCCCAGTGACAGATCACTGTTAAAATGGAGATCCATTATATCAAATTGTCTTTTGGTTAAAAGCTGTCCGTAAAAATCCAGGAGTACGACAATTTCATGAATATCCTCTACACTCTCCAAAGGGTTCGGATCAGCTTTTATATTATCATTCATAAGCATACCATCTGTCAAGCTTTTTTGCTTTACAGTTAAAAATTATATTGTAGAA
>JAAYTR010000044.1 GCA_012523685.1 Clostridiaceae bacterium
AGCAGCCCTACAACTTTTTCTAACACCCGTGCAGGCAAGATTCTCTTTAAAAATAATACTAACATGTACTGGAACCCGACTGCAACCCGAACAGGAGGATTCTTCTTTTGGATCATCTTATAGATAGTTTTCGCTACTGCCACTGGAGAAGCACCGTTTTGCTCATCCTTCTCCATACGCGCTAAGGATTTTTTAAATCTTGCATAATAAGGGGAATCCTTATCTGCATTTTTTGACACAATACGGCTTTTTGTAAAATCTGTTTTAGTATCTCCGGGCTCAACCAGACAGGCTTTTATTCCGAAAGGTTCTATTTCGTATCGAAGAGCTTCTATCAAACCTTCCATAGCAAATTTACTTGCACTGTAATGTGCCTGATACGGGATGGAGATTACTCCGGCTATTGAGCTTAAAGCAATAATTTTCCCTGAGCCTTGTTCCCTCATATAAGGAAGGACAGCTCTTATCATTCTCAGGGTGCCAAAGAAATTTACATCGAATTGATAGCTCGCCTCAGGTAATGAAACATCCTCAACCGAACCGGCAATACCAGAGCCCGCATTACTTATCAAAATATCTATATGCCCTTCCCTGGATATAATACTTTCCACAGCAGTCTTAACAGAGTTCTCGCAAGTAACATCCAGAGCTATCATCCGGATAAATCCTCCGCTTTGAGTATCCTGCCCGGTGCTTTCATCAGTATTTCCCGTTACTTTTCTGGATGTACCGTATACATGAAATCCTTTTTCCATAAGGTATTCTGCAGTTGCCTTACCTATTCCCGCCGAAGCTCCGGTAATTATAACTACTTTCGCTTTCATCTTTATACCACCTGTTCATACAAATTTCTGCAAGGATCTAAAATCTGCCAAGTTTCTTTTTTTTATTGTAGTACAATATAATGAATCTGGCAAAAAATTCTTTGAGCTATAATAAATTAAAAAATACTAGATATTTAGCATTATTATGATACAATAAAGTAGTATTTTATGATGCTGGTAATATAATCAGGTCATAATATAAAAATTTCCTTAATCAAAGGAGATGTCGACATGGATTTATTTAAAAAATGCTACGACTTTACACAAGTAAAAGAAGCTGTTGAGGCGGGTATTTATCCTTATTTTCATGCTCTTCAGTCAGGTCAGGATACCGTTGTATCAATGGAAGGACGCAGAACCATCATGATTGGTTCAAACAATTATTTGGGTCTGACTTCAGATCCAAGAGTTAAAGAAGCAGCTATAAAAGCTGTAGAAAAGTATGGCTCGGGTTGTAGTGGTTCCAGATTTCTTAACGGTACACTGGACTTGCATCTGGAACTTGAAAACGCATTAGCTGAGTTTTTGAACAAAGAAGCCTGCATTACTTTTAGTACTGGTTTTCAATCCAATTTAGGTATAATCTCGGCAATAGCAGGTCGTAATGACGTTATTCTCTGTGATAAGGAAAACCATGCCAGTATCTATGATGCTTGCCGTTTAAGCTATGCAACAATGATCCGTTATAAGCACAGTGACATGGAAGATCTGGAAAAGGCTTTAAAGGAGATTCCCGAATCAAAAGGAATACTTATTGTTACTGATGGTGTTTTCAGTATGGGGGGAGAAATCTGCAAGCTTCCAGAGATTGTTGAACTGGCTAAAAAGTACGGCGCCCGGGTAATGGTTGATGATGCACATGGTCTTGGTGTTCTTGGTGAACATGGCCGTGGTACTGCCGAACATTTCGGTCTGGAGGATGAAGTTGACATATTGATGGGAACATTCTCAAAGTCCCTTGCCAGCTTAGGCGGATACATGGCCGCCAGTGCCGAGGTCATATCCTATGTTAAGCATACATCCCGTCCCTTTATTTTTAGTGCATCTATTCCGCCTGCAAATGTAGCTTCTGCTATTTGCGCTCTGGATATTCTGAAAAATGAACCCCAGAGAGTGCAAAAACTAAAAGATATAGCTGATTATATGCGGGGACTCTTAAGGGAAAGAAACATTCCTATGAATGAGACTGAAACTCCCATAATTCCAATAATGACATATGACGACACCCGAACATTTATACTTTGCAGAGAACTATTAAACGAGGGTGTGTATGTTAATCCTGTTATTTCTCCGGCGGTACCTCAAGGATTCAGTATGATAAGAACCAGTTATACTGCCACTCACACCAGGGAGCTTATGGAAGAAGCTGCTGATATCTTTGCTAAGGTGTTTTCAAAATTTTAATAAAAAAATTAGATAAATATACATAAGAGGCCGTTTCATAACGAAACGGCCTCTTGCGTATATTTGTTACTCTTGTTTTAGCTGGGCTAAACAATTATTACAAATATTCTTACCCTTATATACCACGATATCCTTTGCATTATCGCAGAAAATACAAGCTGGCTCATATTTTCTCAGGATAATGGTTGCTCCGTCCACATATATTTCAAGAGCATCCTTTTCGGCGATATCAAGCGTTCTTCTGAGCTCTATAGGCAAAACTACTCTACCAAGCTCGTCAACTTTTCTGACAATACCTGTCGATTTCACCAAACTTCCCCCCTAGATTTGTTCTATAGAGCCATAATACCATAAAATTGAAGGATAGGTCAACATAATATATCACTTTATTTACGATTTTTGCTAAATTATGTTTGAAAAGTATTGATATTTAACACTGGATAAAGAATTTGCCTTATGAATAAAAATTTATATTTTTCTATATTTATTAAGAGAGACTAACAAAAATTGGATTGATTTTATGTTGAATACAATTTGGATTGTTATGATTTTAGCCGGAGTCATAACAGGAATTCTAACAGGCAGAATGGGTGAAGTATCCGATGCAGTTTTAGAAAGCTGTGTAAATTCAGTGAACCTCGTTATTGCAATGCTCGGTTCAATGTGCCTATGGTCGGGCATGATGAAAGTGGCACAAAAAGGAGGCCTTGTAAATAATCTGGCTAAGTTGCTTAAAGGAATCTTTAGATTCCTTTTTCCCGGTATACCAAAAGACCATTCTGCAAATGGAGCAATCGCCATGAGTATAAGCGCAGATCTTCTGGGGCTGGGAAATGCCGCAACGCCATTGGGTATTATGGCTATGAAGGAGCTGTCGGACGTCAATAAAAACTCCACCGTAGCAAGTAACGCAATGGTAATGTTTGGTGTCGTCAATGCAGCCTGTATACAACTTATCCCTTCAACCGTTCTTATCATACGCCAGCAGGCAGGGTCAACAGAGCCATCATCGGTTATACCATGTATTTGGGTCGCATCACTGATATCTTTAGTTTCAGGAATTGCGGCAGCAAAATTGTTAGAGAAATTCAATTTCTCGAAGGGATGATTTTGATGAATTTTATTTCAGACTTTTCAATTCCCGGTGTTATTCTGATAATTGTATTAGTGGCTTATATTAAAGGTATTCCTGTTTTTGATGCATTTATTGAGGGTGCCGGTGAAGGGGCAAAAACTGCATTAAATATCCTTCCTACTATGGTGGGAATTATAGCGGCTGTGTCTGTATTAAATGCATCGGGACTTATTGATATTTTAACTGATCTGATATCAAAACCCTTTGAATTAATAGGTATCCCGCCTGAAACCTTACCTGTCCTTTTAATCCGGCCTTTTTCGGGAAGCGCCTCATTGGGAATGTTCAGTGAACAAATCAGAATCTATGGAGCAGATACGTATATAGGCAGAGTTCTGTCCACAATAATGGGCTCCAGTGAAACTGTGATTTATACTCTGGCCGTTTACTTTGGCGCTACCAGTGCAAAAGATACACGCCATGCCGTAGCGGCATCTCTAATTTCCTCTTATATGGGAATGTTTGCTGCGATTTACATATGCAAGGTACTTTAGGAATAATGCGAACTACATAGTCATTCTGAACGGAGTGAAGAATCTTTTTGCGTTAAACAGGGGAGCGGCTGTAGACCGCTGCGATTTAGCGCTCCATTTCCAACATCCAGTTTCTAGTCGCGCTCGCTACGCAATCC
>JAAYTR010000315.1 GCA_012523685.1 Clostridiaceae bacterium
CAGTTCTCACATGACGAAATTTATAGGATTTAATAACTGTTATATCTTGTTATAAAAATCTCGTCAAACCCTTGAAAACACTAAACTTTTCACTGGTGTCCTTTCCATTACATCTTGTATCGTGTTATATTGTTCTACACTTGTTTACGAACCCTCATAAGGGAAAAAACAAGGGAAAGAAAATCTGGTAACAACTTATAACAAATTATGAAAATGGCGGTTGGAACTGGATGAAATGCTTTTAATACATTTCTATGAAAGGACTGATAAGATGAGATTGATATATGCAGACTATAACCCGCTTACGAACAGTATTGATGTAACCACATTTGAGAATTACATATTGCGGATTGACTGTAACAAGGCAGAGGATGGTTTGAAAACTACTCCTTGCTCACAGAATTCTCTTAACGCATTGGCAATAGATGAGCCACTTGAATATGCTCGGCTTGCTCTAGATGGAGAAATGCAGACTTGGGTGGATGCTATTGATAGTTTGGAAGTCTGGTGATCTTTTATAAATAAGTTTAGTTTATATCTAAAAAAACTTATTGACAATGTGCACTATCAGGAGTATTATCAATAACAATTACTAAAAAATTACGAAAGGAATTAACACGATGTAGAATAGTTATAGATTTCCACAGCCAAATAATTATGTTGTCAATCCCGTCTATAACTGGCAGTTGGGATTTGTTGCTGATGGAAAAATATTGCATTGTGAGAATTCGATTTCCTATAGGGTGAAACTAAATTGATAGTGGGAAGGTTTTTCATAATAAATATTTTGCAAGTAAATTTTGCACCATCGGATGATAGAAATATTGTTTGATGGTGCTTTTATTATATTTACAAGGAGGAAACGGATATGGAGTTCAAATTAGCTAAGAAATGTGACGCAGAAAAGGTATATGCACTTGTACAGGAGACTATCAAGGTGGTGTATCCGAAGTACTACTTGAAAGAAATTGTAGATATGTTTTGTGAATTTCACAGTCGCGAAAATATTATAAAGGATATTGAAGCTGGAAATACATACATTTTGGTAGAAAATGAAGAGATAATTGGCACAGGAACAAAGAATGGAAATCATATTACCAGGGTTTATGTTTTGCCGGGGTATCAGAAAAAAGGCTATGGAACTTTTATTATGAATCAGCTGGAAGAACTGATAAAGGAAAAGTATGATTGTGCTGATATAGATGCCTCATTGCCAGCTTGCAGATTATATACTCATTTAGGTTACCAAACCGTAGACCATGGAATTTGGGAATGTAAAAATGGTGTAATACAGGTTTATGAAATTATGAAAAAACAATTGATAAACGAACCGTTAGAGCAGTTAATCATAAGACCATATAAGCCAAAAGATGCAGAGGCGATAGTAAGCTGGATTAAAGATGAAAGGGATCTTCGTAAATGGAGCTCTGATAGATATGGTGCTTACCCAATAACAGCAGAGGATATTAACTATAAATATCTGAAAGGTAATGGTGATTGTGAGGAGCCGGATAATTTTTATCCCATAACAGCTGTGGATGCAAATGGTCCGGTTGGTCATCTGATACTGCGCTATACGAATAGGGCAAAGACAATAATCCGTCTGGAATTTATTATTGTTGATGACAGTAAGCGAGGTATGGGCTATGGAAAAAGAATGATACAGATGGCGATGAGATATGCCTTTGATATGCTGAAAGCAGAAAAAATCACCTTGGGGGTTTTTGATAACAACCCTTCGGCATATTATTGCTACAAAGCAGCTGGATTTAAAGAAATCCCCATGAAAGAAGATATAGTCTTTGAAATGCTCGGAGAAAAGTGGAAATGCATAGAATTGGAGGTAAACAAAGAATGAATTACTTAGAAAACTATTACGCAAATTATGATGAAGAAGGAAGATTAGCTAGCAAACATGGGCAAGTGGAGTTTTTGACTACTATGAAGTATATCCATGAATTTATTGGTGGTACAGAAAAGAAAAAGATACTGGAGGTCGGAGCAGGAACGGGAAGGTATAGCATTGCACTTGCACTGGAAGGGCATGAAGTGGATGCATTGGAATACACTACTCACAATTTGGAGATTATGAATTCGAAAATTGAAGGTATAACAAATATTAGAACCTATCAGGGAACTGCCTTGGATTTGTCTGAATTCGCGGATGAATCCTTTGATATTACGCTTGTGTTAGGTCCGATGTATCATATGTATACAAAGGAGGATAAGCAGAAGGTATTGGAGGAGGCAATTCGTGTTACCAAA
>JAAYTR010000045.1 GCA_012523685.1 Clostridiaceae bacterium
CAGGACTTTTTATAGCATATATAACAGTTGGGGGTTCTTATATGCAGTTATCAGGATTTGTGCCTGAAATAATTGATATAATTACCTCAATAATTATTTATTTTGCGGCTTTCGCATTGATAATCAGAAATCTTTTGCAAAGGCTAAAGGCCAGGAAGGCAGGGGAGAATTAATGAGCACTATATTTTTCCTTATTCAACAGACAATGTTCTTTACAATACCACTTATGGTTGTTGCTCTCGGTGGAATGTTCACCGAACGAAGCGGCGTAATTAATATTGCTCTTGAAGGAATAATGATAATGGGAGGATTTTGCAGCATTCTATTTATCAATATGATGCAGAATAATCTTTCAGGCCAGATACTCCTGATTCTTGCTATTATTGTTGCAATGATTTCCGGAGCAGCTTTTTCCATGCTTCACGCTTATGCAGCTATCAATATGAAAGCCGACCAGACCATAAGTGGTACTGCACTGAATATGCTGGCACCGGCTCTGTCCATATTTATGGCAAGAATGATTCAGCCTTCAGGTGTTCAACAGATTCAGTTTACAAATACTTTCAGGATAGAAAAAGTACCGCTGTTAGGAGATATCCCCCTTATTGGAGAGATGTTTTTTCAAAATACCTATATCACAACATATTTTGGAGTTATTATCCTGATAATTTCAGCTGTAGTACTATATAAAACAAAATTTGGTCTGCGTTTAAGAGCATGCGGTGAACATCCTCAGGCCGCCGATGCTGTGGGAGTAAGCGTTTATAAAATGCGCTATATAGGCGTTGCTATTTCAGGAATGCTGGCCGGTCTTGGCGGATTAATATTTGTAGTTACAACATCAACTAATTTTAACGCAAATGTTGCCGGGTATGGCTTCCTGGCTCTGGCAGTTTTAATATTTGGTCAGTGGAACCCGTATCGTATAGCAGGAGCCGCATTGTTCTTTGGATTTATGAAAACAATATCAGCCACTTATTCATCTATACCTTGGCTTAATAATCTCCCTATTACAGGATATTTTTATAAGATGATACCCTATATTGCAACATTAATTGTACTGGTTTTCAGTTCTAAGAATTCACAGGCACCAAAAGCCGAGGGTATACCTTACGATCAGGGTGCAAGATGATTCATCTGTATTGTATTCATTGTTTACGTATTTAAGGGCAGGATTTGAGGATTGAAATATTTGGGAAATAATAGTTTTACACTGATTTAATAAAATGATAAAATGCTAATTAAGTAGACAGAAAATTCAGTCGGAGGTAATGAGAATGAGTGATGTAAAGTTTTGTGACTCATGTGGTACGGGGCTTTCCATAAATGCTGTGTTTTGCCATAAATGCGGACAGAAGCAAGTTGTTCCAGTGGAAAATGAGTTACCGGCTACTGATGAGAATAATAACCTGGAACCAAATACTGATACAACATTAAATGACGCAGAACCTGAGACTGAGAAAACTGAAGTTGCCGGTGAAAACGATTTTTCCAGCGATGAATCTCAACAAGAGGATAAAAGCGAAGAAGCTGTTGCAGAAGAGGAGGGCTATACCGAAGGTCCTCAGCCAACAAATACATACCAGGCTCAGACACAAACAGAGCCACAACCACAACCAGAATTACAATTACAAGAAGAAGTACAATCACAACCAGAAGTGCAACCACAACCACTGCAACAACCAGTACTACAGCAGCAGTATCAGCCGCAACCTTCTTTTCCACAGGCTCAAATGGCTCAACAGGCGCCATATTCTCAGCAAGCAGCTCCGGTTCCACCTGCAGGAAAGAAAAAATTTCCATGGTTTTTTACCGTGCTATGGTTGATTATGTTTGTTGCAGTAATTATTTGGGGTTATTTATACTTTGTTCATCCAACATATGATTACCCCAGATTTACTGAGGATGCACAGAGATTTGTCCTTTTCACGGTTTCTGTTGCTACGCTTATTTACACATTAAGCCTGAAATTGTCCATTAAGAAATTAAAAGCTATTCCCGCCATTCTGATGGTTGTTTTGGGGTTAATAATTTTTGTATTTTTCTGTTTGATAGAATTGCAGGAGGGTGATTTTCTGCATGATATGGTAAGCAATCTTGTTGAAAGTGTCGTTCCGGCATTTGGAGAGTAAAGATGTTAAACTAATATTCAAGCTAATTTACAAAGTTTGCATATTAGTCTGACAGTTCATGACAGTAAATGATTATAAGGCTCACCTTTCAGGTGAGTTCTTTTTCTGTTATATCAGACAAAAACATATATTTTCAGTATTATTGAATGAAACTTTAAAATTAAACATAAATCAGTTAGGAGTATCTGAAGAATGAAGAAAATTTTGTGTTGTATTCTATCCATAAGTTTAATATTATCTGTTTTAGTTTTACCGGTTAATAAGGTTTTTGCCGATTCTGACCCGGAGCAGAAAAGTATGCAAAGACTGATGGACTTAGGCATCTTTTCAAAAACTGATGCTGATAAAATGTATCTTTCCGAACCGGTTACCCGCGAGCAGCTTGCTGTTGTGCTGGTAATGATTAACGGGCAGCAGGATAAGCTTGATTTATACAAAAATACCAGCCTATTTGGTGATGTTCCGGCATCAAGATGGTCAAATCCATATATCAATGTCGCAGCAAGATCGGGTTACATGAAAGCAAAGAATGGCAATATATTTTCACCCACTGAAAAGGTAACCTTTAGTTCTGTTGCAGAGATACTATGCAAGTTGCTTAAATATGACGATATATACCTTCCAGGAAGCACAAATGAAAAGTATTTAAGAAAACTTGACGGACTAGGTATCCTTGACAAAATTAATTACAGCCCTTCTGCATATGTTACAAGGGGACAAATTGCTCTCATGCTTGACAGGCTGCTTTCAACCAGAGTTTTTGGTACCGATAAAAAATTTATTGATACAGTTTCGTCATATAAATCAGCTATTGTGCTTGAAAAC
>JAAYTR010000316.1 GCA_012523685.1 Clostridiaceae bacterium
AGGGCTTTTCCTGGTGATCCACCGGAGACTCGAACTCCGGACACCTTGATTAAAAGTTATGGTCCCGAAAATCGCTGTTTTTATCCCCAGTGGAGTCTGTAACCAGCCCATAATCCATGCGGTTTTGAAGTCATATTTCCACTTTTGCACAAGTCATGGTGTCTTTTGACTCACCCCTCAGAATCATGGTGTCTTGATTTACTCATGTTGGTATTATTCTAGCGCAATCGGACTTCACTGCCAACGTCTTTTTTTTTATTATTACTATTCATTTTATCAAGATAAGAATGAGCACCTTTTTCAATAAGGGTTATCCGTTCTGCCAGATGAACATACTCTTTTGCAGCAGTGCCAGACCTTTGAGCTAGCGCAAGCTGTACTTCATGCTCGGTATGCCCGGCTCGACAATAATTTGTCGCAAAAGTGTGACGCCCCAAATGACAGTTGATTCGCTTAATGCCTGTTTTCTCTTTTAGAGCTGTAAACATCTTTTTAATAGCATTTTCAGTGAGTGGCTCACTATACTTATTTAGTAAAAGTGGCTCATCATCAGCAGCACAACTACGATATTTAATTATATACTCTTTTATCATATACAAAACAGTTTTACCTAAAGGAAGCGCTGTTGTGTCACCACCCTTTAATCGGACTTTTAGTGTTTTTGCTGTGAAATCAACATCACTAATAGTTAAGTTAGCAATACCCCCCTCCCTTATGCCCGAATCTACACTGAGGGCGAATATTATTGCATCTCTTAACCCTAATTCAGATTTTCGGTCGAATGAATCAAAGACTGATTCAATCTCTGTAACGGTTAAAATCTCTTTATCATTCTTTTGTGCTTTAGGTAGCTTTATCAAATCAAGTATATTTTCCTTAATATAGTGTTCCCTATAAAGCCAATTACCAAACGAACGTAGTGCACGTGCATATTGTTTTTGGTACAATGAGAACCGAGCGTTCCGGAACTTAAAAAACCCTGCATAAAATGGGAAACTCCATTGCAAGCACCCCTAAAAAATAATACCCTTTTAGTTGTCGAAGCTAAAGGGGGTACAGGAAAGGATGCTTACAATGGAGCAAGTATATCGTATCAGAAACATGAAGAAATTTGAAGGAAAGAGTCTAAGAAAAATATCTCAAATTACTGGTCATGACTTTGAAACAGTCAAGAAGTATGTTGAGAAAGAGGATTTCAACCAAGTAATACGACCTAAACAACGTAGGTATGGAAAATTATCGCCATACAAAAATATCGTAACAACATGGCTTGTCAACGATAAAAAAGCACCATATAAACAGCAGCACACAGCCAAAAGGGTGTTTGATCGGTTAAAAGAGATGTATGGGGATGAATTTACTGCCAGCGATAGGGCAGTCAGGAAATTTGTCGCGGATATTCGAAAGGAACTCCAGAATAACACAGATGGATTTCTTCCGCTGGAACATCCTCCTGGAGAAGCTCAAGCAGATTTTGGGGAAGCTCGATTCATTGAGAACGGCGTTACATATGACGGATATTATTTCAATATGTCCTATCCGCACAGCAATGGCGGTCACATGCAACTATTCAACAGCGCAAACCAGGAATGTTTGCTGGAAGGCATGAAAGCAATCTTCGAACACATTGGTGGCGTTCCGACAGCGATCTGGTTTGATAATATGTCTACGGCTGTTAAGAGGATCCAAGCATATGGGAAACGTGATTTAACTCAAGGCTTTTTACGATTTATGATGCATTACGGATTCCGGAGTAATTTCTGCAATCCAAACAGCGGTCATGAAAAGGGTTCTGTAGAAAACAAAGTGGGTTATCACCGGCGGAATATGTTTGTTCCTATACCGGAATTTAAGGACTTGAAGGTATACAACAAGGAACTCCTACTTAAATGTGATCAGGATATGAATAGGATGCACTACAAGGGATACGGGATGATTAAGGATTTATTCAAAGAGGACAAGCTGGAATTCTTCAAACTTCCCCATACCTCCTTTAAAGTATTTCGCCATGAATTTGCGAAGGCCGACAACTACGGAAAAGTGAAATTCGATGGCAGAATATATTCTACATCTCCCAGTATGGCAGGTCGTCAGGTTATGGTTAAAGCTGGTGCCTATGATATCGAAATACTTGATACAGATTGCAATCATATTATTAGGCACAGTCGACTTTACGGTAAAGAGAAAGAATCAATGAACTGGATTCCGTATCTTGAGCTCATGAGTAAAAGGCCGACGGCATTAAAGTATACAGGGATTTACAATCAGTTACCACCAATTCTTAAAGAATACCTTGATAAGAGTAACTATGAAAAGAAAAAAAAGGCTTTAAAGCTGTTCACAAAGATGACATTAGCCACAGGCTTTGATACAGCGGTAAAAGCATTTGAAGAAGGGATAAAATTAGGTGTCAGTGATACGGACAGTATTTGGGCAACATATTGCCGGTTGACTACCGGAACTTTACCGGAAGCAGAGGTGCGTTTGCCTGATACAGTTCCGGAACTTAAGAAATATATACCTGACATCAAGGTATATGATGAATTGATAGTTTCCGGAGGGCTACAGCTATGAATTCAGGTATATTGATTAAGGAATATTGCAAGGAACTCCGGTTTGGAAAGAATATTTATGAGAACTATTCAAAGATCAACGCAACCGATTACGGCGACTTTCTGGCACAACTTCTAAAGATGGAGATAGAACACCGAGAACTGACTAGGAAAAACCGAAATCTTAAATCTGCAGGTTTTGACGTCATCAAGACCTTTGAAAACTATGAATTTGGAGACATTCAGATACCAAATGCCATCAGTATCGACGAACTAAAGACCGGAGCTTTTATTGATAGGCTTGAAAACCTGATACTTTATGGGCCGGTAGGAACGGGAAAAAGTCACATGGCTACGGCCATAGGGGTTGCAGCCTGTTCTAGAGGGAAAAAGGTAAAATTCTATCGTACAGCGGCATTGGTCAACAGTTTGAGTGAAGCAAAGGCAAAAGGCGAATTACAGCGGTTCATGAAGCAGTTAAGAAAAACAGATCTGTTAATTTGTGACGAATGGGGATATGTTCCCTTTGAAAAAGATGGCTCACAGCTACTGTTTCAGGTTATTTCCGAATGCTACGAGAAAAGGAGCGTGATCATTACAACAAATCTGGAATTCAGTAAATGGAACGGCATATTTTATGATGAAAAACTGACGAGTGCGATTATTGACAGGCTTGTACACCACAGTCACTTGCTTGTTTTTCAAGGACAAAGTTACAGACTAATACACTCGACCATGAAATCCCAATAATGGAACAGGGGTGCTCGGAAAATTAAGTTCCGCACTGCTGGATTCTCAACTTGCCAAAAACATGCATATGTCTTAATCGATTGGCTACCTATTTTTCCTTTCCGTTTTTCAGGTTTAATATCCTGTCGATTCTCCCACTTTTTACTTTTTTTTAACCTCATTAAATACTTAATAATGTACTCTGCCTTAAAATCCGTTACTTTTGGATTTTCAATATGCTGTTCATCAATAAGAAATTTGATGAAACGTCCTATATTCCAAATGTAGTATTGAATTGTTGCCTTTGATGAATTCTCATATTCATGCTCAGCCAAATACAATTCTAAAACCTCATGTAAACTCAGTACAGGTTTTTTCAAAGTATAAATCCTCCTTTAATTATTATTTTTTTTACATTATAGAGGCTTCTACAAGAGATTATAAGACGATATATGCTCGAGCATGTTCAATATCAATACTTGCCATAAAAACAAGAGTAACAGCAGGTCTAAAGCAATACCGCGCCCTATTAATGGAGCGATTTCAAAGCTATCAACCTTTATCTGAAATTCCTTTTCTTTTGTTTCAAGAGCCTTCTTCAATTGTATTTCATGTACTTCAAGAACCTGTTTTGCGAATAGCTCGTTTACATCAATTTCACACTGACATATATAAAATGCGGAATGATCTTCCTCATAAATTTTAATATTATTTTTATTTTTATAATATTATTCTATTGACATTAGTATTATAAAGTGATATATTAATATTATCATAATAAGTAGAAGGGGTTGGTAATATAAAAAAGAATTTATGCTTAGGCCATTGCTACACTGTCGGAGAAAACATTGTACATAGTAAGTTTGGAGAAGGTACAATTCAAAGAATCACACTGGATGATTACAGTCTTTACCGTTACAACAATGTGGATTACCTCATAGAGGTATTTTTTGAGAACTTAGGTTTAAAGACATTATCATTAACCTTATGTTTAGAAGGCAGACTTCTTAAGAAGACCCCATCTAATAGAAATATAGTGCAGTCTGCCTCATAAATTAGCATTATGAATTTGCGATAAAATAGATAATTCTAAGGAGGGCTTTATCATGGGAAGGAAACAAACATCAATATATTTTGAGGACGAATTCATTAATCTTATAAAAATTAGAAGCGATAAGGAAAACATCAAAATGAATGGCTTCGTAGAAACTGCTGTAGAAAAGCAATTTTTATTTCCTTTTTTTAGTTGGAGACATCTACAAAATTATAATACAATACTGAAGCTAGTTCGTTATCCAAAAAACGAAGATCCAGATCGAAAGGCATTATTCTATATCGCTGCTTATGACGGAATCTTAATGGAGTATATTGATAAGATATACAGAATTGAAGGAAAGGAGGAAATTCTTGATATACCTAAAGAATTATCTGATTTAATTCATCCGGAATTTGATTTAGGAGGAGCCGGAATAGAACTTTTTTCATCTAGCACCATCAATAACATGGAATATGCTTTAGAATGGTTTTATGATGACAAGAATGAAATGCAGGTGGTATTGAATGCCTTCTTGATAGCAAAAGGTATTATCTCTATTAATGACGACCTATATCGGTTCAAACAGTCAAATATGTTCCCAAAATATGACCCCAATAAAGTATATGATATTAAATTATTTGAAAAAAGTCTTCTTTACAAACAGTGTAATAAAGAAAGCCAAGAATTGCTTCAAGAACTATTTTCTCTAATTAAAGAAAACAACATGGATATAATTGTAAATCTTAGTGATAAAGATGCCTTTACATTTACTCTGAATACCACCAATAACAAGAGGATAGCTATAATCACTTTATCAAATGAGCTGTCCTATCTACGGATCGGCATTAACAAACTACCAATGAATGCCGGCGGGTCTACAACCTATTGCAACTCAAAATATGATTTACAGGAATGGATAATTGACGATTTATTAGCTAAATATCAAGAGTTACAAACGAATAACTAATATTTTAAGGAGACCAACTATGAATAGTCAATAGGAATTTTAAATTTTTTATGAATTATAGCAGGTCAAAAATAAGCATAGAAAATAAAGCAAAATGAATGCCCTTTGAAAAATGTATATAGATGGATTAAGCCAGATTGAACTCCAAATTATCGGTCATCATCTTGTGAATGACGCGAACGAGCTTATGGGCAACATGCCCAAGGGTATTGTAATGAGAGCGGCCCTGGGAGATCTTCAGTTCATAATAATCTTTAAAGGTCTTGTTGTTCAAGGTTGCCTGCCAGGCTGCATTAATCAAGGCATACCTAAGCATTTTGGAACCTCGCTTTGACATTCGGGTATGCTTTGCGGTAAACTTGCCGGATTGGTTCACAGAAGGATCAAGTCCTGCATAGGCAAGTAACTGGCAAGATGAATGAAAACGGTGAATATCACCAATCTCTCCAAGAATGGCAGCACCATTGAGATTACCAATACCCGGAACGGTTTTAATGACCGAATCTATCCCGTCCATCAGGGATTTGATGGATTCATCCAACTCTTGGAGCTGTTGATCAAAGAGTTCAATTTGCACAATGGATTGAGAAATCTGCAAGGATAAGGTATGATTTTTA
>JAAYTR010000317.1 GCA_012523685.1 Clostridiaceae bacterium
AATAATTATTATTTTTCGATTATAGCTGAATATAATATAAGTTTATCATTTGTTCAAGGTATTTCAAGAATATAAATTCAGTTACCGTTCATTGGCTCAATATCTGTATCTGTCTCCGGCTCAACTAAGGGATCTGAATCTTCGTAACGGCTATCTTCATCATCTGAATCAATATCCGGCTTAATATCTGATTCCGGTTCTTCTTCTGGTACATCTGATTCCTCAGAATCCAGTTTATCTGTCTGGTCAGGTTCAGAATCAATTGACTGATCCGATGTAAATTCAGATTCTACAGGCTGCTCCTGTTCAGTCCCGGTGGGGTGATTGGTGTCCGGACCGGGATCTGTTGGCTGGTCAGGTTCGATATTTGGGTCAATAGCAAGCATATCTTCAGGTATTCCTATATATTTCGTCACTCTTCCTGTTAATTTAGTAATTTTTGCGTTTAATACTTTTCCTGAATCACTGCCCAATACACGAAGCCGGGGCAAAAGAAAAGGGTGAGCTTTTTTTGATGCTATCCCGTATTTGGTTGTGACTGAAAAAATGTATTCATTTTCTATTAACTCATCAATTAAGCGCTGTGAATACTTTCCGCAAGTATAACAAAAAACATTAACATCTTTTCCGGTAATGCTTTCAATACGTGATCTGGATTTTAACAATTCGTCGGCAATATTTTCCTCTGTATCAGAATATAAGAAATATGAATGGCTGGCGCTGTGACTCTGAATATCTATTACACCGCTGGATGCTATTTCTCGTATTTGTTCTTCATCTAAATAATTACTGTGACCTATAGCATCGGTTATAACAAATATGCACGCTTTTAAGCCATACTTTTTTAATATTGGATATCCGATAGTATAGTTTGACTCGTAGCCATCATCAAAAGTAATGATGACAGGGTTTTCAGCCAATGGCGAGCCGTTCATATAATGGTCATATAAATTACTGAATGTAATAGTGTTATAACCACGTGCCTTTAACTGGTTCATCTGGTCATCAAACGCTTCGGCTGATACATTCAGGCTGTCTCCTGCTGCAGAGCCTTCCAATAAATTATGATACATTAAAATTGGCACCTTAATACCCGTCTCATTACTCATATACCAATTTGTTAGCGCTGAGATCCTGGGTTGAGGCTCAGGAGTACTTGATGGAGGAGCTGATTCCTCAGCTGTTTTATTATTTTCAGGTGGAGGCTCAACCACTATTGAAACAGTCGTATTCAGAGGTACAACAGGGGATGGGGAAGGTTTAGGGGTTTCCTGTACTGAGGTCGAAAAATCTTCCTGATGGCCAGCGTTTTCGTCTTCTATAAAAGCCCCGGCCAATAAACTTGCTGAATTAAACATATCACTGCTTCCTGTAAAAAGTAACAGGATTATTATAGAGTATAAAAACAGTATAATATATTTATTCATAGCACTCTCCAAGGTTCTGGATAATTTGCATGCTTATATTATATCTATAATAAATGATGTTTTAAACTGTTTAATCCATAATGTAAGAACAATATGAGTAAATTTATTAAAAGAGTGGTATAAAGCAAGTATGTATAAAATATAAATTCATCAATACTACTCCTAGAGTTTAATACATAAATATTCAGCAAAAGCCTATGAGGCAGATGGGTTGGGCAAAGCCCATAAAAATAATATAGATACAATTTAAAGAGAGGAGTCATACTTATGCAAGGAAACCCAAAACTTATTGAAACACTTAATGCTTTGCTTGCAGACGAGCTTGCAGCCATCAATCAGTACATAGTACATGCGGAAATGTGCGAGGACTGGGGCTACGGTAAATTGCATGAAGGCTTTGAGAAACGGTCAATTGACGAAATGAAACATGCCGAAAAACTTATAGGCAGAATTCTGTTTCTCGGTGGAACCCCAATCGTAACCGAACTAAGCAAGATTCATATTGGAGAAAACGTTCCAAAGCAGGTTGCTTATGATCGTGCTGCTGAGGAAGGCGCAATCAAAGCTTATAATGATGCCATAGCACTGGCGGAAGAAGTACGAGACAACGCAACCAAGGATATTCTCATTCAAATTCTGAACGATGAAGACCGTCATATGGACGAACTCGAGGAGCTTCTGGATCAGATTGAACAGATGACATTGCCTATATTCTTGACTACTCAAGTTGATTAATTGTCTTATAGGCTGATTGTTGTTAAACAGGCTATGAAAACTTGATGAAAACCCCTTGCGTTAGTTTTTCTTATCTAACAAAAGGGGTTCA
>JAAYTR010000318.1 GCA_012523685.1 Clostridiaceae bacterium
CCATTTCATTTCGCTTTTTTACAGTGGTACCTCCATGAAGAACAAAGCCCTCTTTTGAAAAAATTTCCTTAAGAAAATCCGAAAGCGGTTCTGTCATCTCTCTAAACTGGGTAAATATTAGAACCCGTTCTCTTTTCTCGCGGATTGTTTCGCAGATTTCTCTTAACTGTTCAAACTTACCGCTATGCTCCGGTTTGTATTCTTCTCGACCCAGATATTGGTCCGGATGGTTACATATTTGCTTGAACTTCATAATACTGGATAATATAAGCCCTTTTCTCTCAATACCTTCCGATTCCGTTAGTTTTTCTTTAATTTGTTCAATCAATTGTTTATAAAGGGCGATCTGTTTCTTGGACAAAGTGGTATATGCATTCATTTCCAGCTTGTCGGGAAGATCAGATATAATCTTTTTATCTGTTTTTAGTCTTCTCAAAATAAAGGGCTGAATCATCTTACGAAGTTTGGAATATCCAACTGCATTATTCGTAAGCCCTTTTGTAAAATTAGTAAATTCTTTGGTGGTTCCTAAGAGCCCCTGATTTAAAAAGTCAAATAATGACCACAAATCGCTTAATCTATTTTCAATTGGAGTTCCGGTCATAGCAATCCGCATTTTAGCAGGAATCTGCTTGATAGCTTTAGTTTGCTTAGTTCCCGGATTCTTTATGGCCTGTGCCTCATCCAAAATCAAATAATCCCACTTTATATCTTTCAATTCTTCGAGACGAAGAGCCATGCCATAGGTTGTAATATATAAGAATCGGTTTTCCTTAATTTGAATGGTTTCTGAGCTTTTTAAATCACTTTTATGGAGTATCTGATAAGGCATTTCAGGCGCAAATCTCTCAATTTCCTTCTGCCAGTTTCCAATTAGTGAAGCCGGAAGGATTAGTAGTGCCTGGCCGCCTGTATTAACCCTGCAATATTCCAAAAAAGCAATCATCTGAACCGTTTTACCCAATCCCATATCATCGGCCAAACAAGCGCCAAAACCCAATTTGGACATTTGATACAGCCACTGATAACCATCTTTTTGGTACAATCGCAGCGTTGCATTAAATGAAGGCTCGATGTCGACCTTTTGTAAGGCTGTAGGGTTAATCAGGGTTTCCTTCATGGTTTTAAGCCACTGACCGTTGGAAACAGATATATCAATCTCATCACTTGAAATATTTAGCATCTCGTTAATATTTAATTCTAATCTCATGGCATCTCCAAGAGATAAAGCTTCGTCTTTAGCCAGATCCTTTACCTTGTCAAGAGCCTGAAGTATAGCTTTTAGCTTTTCCTTATTAATCTCAACCCATTTACCCTTGTATTGAACCAGCCCCTCCGCCATCTCTAGGAATGCTCTTAATTCATTCTCTGTAAGGGGCTGATCTCCAATTTTAAGAGTAGGAGAAAAGTCCATAATAGCACCTAAGCCAAGCTTTGCCGGTTCTTTTTCACCGACTGTGACCGAGATTCCAATTGAATTGTTACTCTTTCGCCACCAATCCGGCACTCTGCACATAATACCGGCCTCTTCATAAAGTCCAATCTCCTTTAAGACTGTGTAAGCCTCTTGCGCCGTGAGTCTCAATGGTGCGAATAATTCTCCGCTTTCCAGCAATTCTGAAATGAAGCTACTTTTTTCAGCCGCCTTTATGACCGTAGAAATAAGAGAAAGCAGCTTTTTTTCGTCCCCCTCAAATTCTCTTAATGCATTTTTTAAAGGTGTATGTACGGCTCGCTTACTTTTAACCGGTTTTGTTGAATAAGTAGCCATAAATGCAAACGGATACTGCTCTTCCTTGTTCTCCACCAAATGGAAAAATACCCTTCCCACCACATTTATATTATCGTTATACTCTGCGAAGTACCTAGCAACTGTACCGTCATAGTGCTTGATTTCCAGTTTAAAAACAGCAAAGAGCTTGTCCCACAATCTTAAAATCCAGTCGTCATCAACATATTCCATACCAATAGCAAAGGGCAGCTCCTCTTTAAGCTGGTTCAGCTCATCTTTACTCAAATCAACCTGAACAGCCTCCCTACTAAACTCTAAATCTGCCTGTTGGCTTATTTTCTTTATCAGTAACTCAGCTATATGATGAATATATTCTAGGGATGGTGAAAACCATCCGGCCTTTTGTAAAAATCCAAGGTGAAACAAGGCGCTATATCTATCCGCTTCAAATTGAGTCATCCATTCATTAAAAGGATTTTCCGGCTTCGATTCCGGAGACTCAATCACAAAGTCTTTTACTGTAAAATATGCACACAATTGATGTGCTTCCAGCGTTTTTGTTCGTGCCATATACTTGTATGCCTCCATTTAGTTTAAAGGTATTTAAAACATAGAAATAACTAGCTTAAAATACTTTATCATATAAGATTTATCAGCACAATAATCATCTAATTGTAAATACCGTATATGCCTACGCCTTTGTTATTAGCGTTGACAACTCATCTTCAAGCCTTTCAAGCTGCCTTTTGTCATTATTCTGCATTTGATCAAGCTTTCTAATAACACTATTTACCTGGCCTTTCACATTGTAAACACTATCCTGGGAGTCGTGGATACGAGACTGCACCACCCAGTCTGAAATCAAACCATCGAAGAAAAAATCTGCAAATTTAGTAAAGCCCTCAATATCAATGGTAATCTGTGATGAGATTTTAACATCAGTCAGTTCAGTACGGAATCTATTGAGTAGCATCTGAACCTCCGATGCAGCATCCCTGGCATCATCTATGTGGGAGTGCTTTACCATATTGGTAATTAGACCTCCTCCACCCCACATATCCCACTTTCCCCAGCCCTCAGCACTGTCAAGGCTTTTGGCAGCTCTGTCCAAGCTATGCATCACTCTGTTTCCGGCAGAAATCGCCTCAGATATTTCCTTTAGGTTTGCTTTATATAAAGAAATTTTTTGTTCAAGCTCGGTAATCTTTTTAGCGTTTTCACTGTCTTGCTGCTTGAGTAGTGTATATTTTTCTTGAAATAGCGTGTTAAATTTTCTTTCACAATCACGGAATTCTGACAGCTCTGACCTAAGATTAAAAATCTGACGCTTGGTATCCTCAATCTGCCTCGTTATATCATCGTATTTAAGTTGGGCTGCCAGAGCCTCCTGCCGTTCTTTTTCAATTTGTTTTTCACGACTACCCAAAATGGTATAAAAGAGCGATGTAATGCCCCTCTTGCTGATTCTTTCTACATCAAGAGTTTCCTTTTCCAATTCCTGCTTTAGGTCATATTGTTTACTCACTTGGCTATCCATCTGTTTATGAAGGCTCGAGAGCATGGACTCTATCTTTTTAGCACGGTAGATTCCTTGCTGTAGTTCTTCCAGTTCTTTATTGATTTGTTCAAACATATTGCATCCTCATTTCCATAGATCATTGTTGGATTATCTCTAATTATATCATTTCAATTAAAAAATTCGCCTTATTCCTGAAAGACGAATTTTAGTGTTGATTTCACTTAAAAG
>JAAYTR010000319.1 GCA_012523685.1 Clostridiaceae bacterium
ACTTGTAATTGAAAACAGACATCCCATATTAATTATGAGATGTCTGTAAATAATTATATATATTATTAGGTAGGATTATTTTCTGAATCAGTCTTAGGTTCTGCCGATGCCCCAACTTCCGGAGTTACAGGAGCTTGAGTATTTGGTGCCTGTGGCGCTACATTCTGGGGTGGTGCTTGAACAGGAGCCTGAGGCGTTCCAGCAGCCATTGTTGTATTCATTGTCGTAGAGGGATTCTTTTTATTCTTCATGAATAGCACAACCACTGCGGCAGCTATTATTAACAAGAGCCAGAATGGGAAACCGCCACCTTTCTTGAATACGACTAAAGGATTCTGGCCGCTGAATACAGCGACATTCTTCTTCTCAACTTCTGCTCCATCTGTAACGTATTCAATATTTCCAGGTACAGTTACAGTAACTTCAACCATACCGTACTGCTCCGTGCCGCCCATAGGGAAATAAACCATCTGGAGCTTGTCAGACACTTTCTTTTCATCTACACTTTTATCTTTAGTGTTAACAAGATTATCAAGGCCTGTACCTTTTTTCTTACGGTATTCTTTAACTGTACCAAAGAAAGATTCGTCACCCATCTTATTTATATCAGAAACATTTATTATAGCTGTCACGGTCTTCTTGCTTTTATTTTCTTTTACGCTTTTTAGCTTAGCAACCTTCTTATCTGCGAATTCATTCATTCCGTCAACAGAGTCCTGGATGGCTTTTTCTATGTCATTAAATGACACCATTCCTTGTGTTTGTGAGGTATCAATGGTGTAGGTCATATCCATAGAACCGTTTTTATTGACCTTCATATCGATTGAAAGACAACCAGTAAGCATTATTACAACTAATACCATGGTGACAAGAGACAGAATTTTCCTGATTCTTTTCATAAAAGAATCCCCCTTTATCATTTTAAGAAATAACTAATTTTTCCATATGTCGTTACAATGGTAAAATCTTACTCACATCGTATCACACACTAAAATTTCTGTAAACAATATGCTGAATATTTTACCAGATATTATATTAGTATGTCTGAAATAAGATTGAATAAAAACTTGACATCTTTGAATTATTTAAGTAGAATAGCTCTAAAATAATATATTGCATGTGGGAGCCGCTGAAGCGGCTGAGAGGGGATTATGTTATCCCGACCATTTAGAACCTGATCTGGTTAGCACCAGCGGAGGGAATGCTCAATGTTGAACGATTTATTGCCGCCTCTGATGGGCGGTATTTATTTTCCCAAGGGACGGGAGAAGATACCAATATTCATTCACATTGTTACGGTCCTCTCATATCCCCAGATGAATGGAGGGAAGAAAATTGTCAAAAATCAATTTAAGTCTGCAGGTTATTCCTAATGTAGCTGATGAACTTGTTTATCCTGTTGTAGACAAGGTAATAGCTATGATAGAGGAAAGTGGATTAACCTACGAGGTCGGCCCGATGGAAACAACTATAGAAGGTGAATTGGATGAGCTTATGGAAATTGTAAAAAAAGCTCAGTATGTTTGTGTAAAAGAAGGCGCTACAAGAGTAATTTCTATGGTAAAGATTGATTATAAACCGGAGGGTGTAACTATTAATGAAAAAATCGGAAAATACAGGACAGAAAAAGAAGTACAGAGAACTTAGATCAAATATAATCCCTGTGTTTGTTATGGCTTTATTGGTACTTTTATGGCAGGCAGCGGTAGATTTGTTCAGAATCCAGCCCTTTATTCTGCCCGGCCCGATAAAGGTTTTTAAAGCCCTTTATGATGAGAGGAGCCTGCTTTTAACCCATACACTCGTAACAATGAGGGAGGCTTTTACAGGGTTTGGCATAGCAATTGTATTAGGAATAATTTTTGGCCTTTTAATGGGTTATTTTAAATATGTCAGAATGGCATTATACCCCATATTTGTTATTTCCCAAACCATTCCGCTCATTATTCTGGCTCCTCTTTTTGCCATCTGGTTTGGTTTTGGATTTTTACCAAAAGTGTTAATAGTAGTTCTTATGTGTTTTTTTCCGATAACAGTTACTTTTACACAAGATTTAATAAAATCAGATGAGGATATGGACAACATTCTTAAAGTAATGGGGGCCAGCAAGTGGAAGAGCTTTAGACTTGCAAGAATTCCTCAGGCATTGCATGGATTATTTTCCGGCATTAAGATTGCGGTTACCTATAGTATTACCGGAGCGGTTATCTCGGAATGGGTAGGAGCAAAAGAAGGGCTTGGAATATATATGACCCGTGCAATGACAAGCTTTAGGACGGCAGTACTTTTTGCGGATGTCGCTATAATTGTAGTTGTAAGTTTAGTGTTATACAGATTGGTTGAGATTGTAGAAAACAAGTTTATAAAAAATATTGACTATTTTTAGGAAAGGTGAAATCAAATGAAAAAGAACAGCATTACAATAAAACTAATGTCTATCATATTAGCAACTGTTATGGTATTCGTGGCTGCAGGCTGTACAACCCAACCGAAACAAGAAATCCAGCCGGAGTCTCTTGAAAAGGTTACTGTTGTGTTGGACTGGACTCCAAATACCAACCATACCGGCCTGTATGTGGCAGATGAGAAAGGTTTCTTCAAAGAACATGGCTTAGAAGTTGAAATAATACAGCCATCCGAGGGTACAAGTGATACAATTGTTGCATCGGGTAAGGCACAGTTTGGCATCAGCTATCAGGAAAGTGTAACATATGCACGGGCTGTCGATGTGCCTCTGGTGTCTATTGCTGCTGTTATTCAGCACAATACTTCCGGGTTTGCCTCTTTAAAGGAGAAAAATATCATTACCCCGAAAGATTTTGAAGGTAAGGTATACGGTGGTTGGGGCTCGGAAATGGAAGAGGCAACTATAAGATATCTGATGGAACAGGCAGGAGCAGACTTTTCTAAGGTTACAATAATGACCACAGGGGATGCTGATTTCTTCCAGGCCAGTGCCACCGGACAGATTGATTTTGCCTGGATATTTGAAGGCTGGGCAGGAATTGAGGCAAAACAAAAGGGCATGGAGCTAAACTATATTGATTTGGGAAAAGAAGCACCTGTTTTTGACTATTACACCCCTGTTATTATCACAAATGAAACTACCTTGAAAGAAGAGAAAACACTGGTTGAAGCCTTCATGAAAGGTGTAAAAAAAGGATATGAATATGCAATAAAAAATCCTGAGGATGCGGCAGATATATTGATTAAAGAAGTTCCCGAGATAAAT
>JAAYTR010000320.1 GCA_012523685.1 Clostridiaceae bacterium
GTTCCCATTAAAACCGATGGATGTAGAAGAGGCAATACTGCAAATGAATCTTCTTTCCCACAGCTTTTTTGTCTTTATTAATGCTGATACTGAAACTGTTAATGTAGTATACAGACGTAATGACGGAAGATACGGGCTTATCGAGCCGGAATTCTAAAATAATATAAATTTTGGGCACAATTGAGTATTCATTTGTGCCCAAAATTTACTTTTTTACGACATAAAACTTAAATACATGTTTTGAAATGATAAATATATGGGTATACATTTACTAGTAATAAATTAATGAATCTTGTTCCTCCTTTTATATATAGATTTTCAGTTCATTTTGTTTGAACTGGGGGCACGAGCCTAGTAATTATTTAATAAGTATATAGACGGTGCCTTTTTTTTTGATAAGATTTAGTATCGGTAAGATTGGAAGGGGTTTAACATGCTTATAAGAGATTGTGCCGGAGGCGTAATATTTTATAATGACACGGTTTTTCTTATTATGAACGAGAAAAATGAGTGGGTTATGCCAAAGGGATTAATTAAAGACGGAGAAAGTCCTCAAGACGCTGCTGTCAGAAGAGTGTTTGAGGAAACGGATATAAAAGGCAGCATAGTTGAACAAGCAGGCAGAACATATTATGAATTTTATTCTGTCACAAGGCAAAAGCCGGTATGTAACCGTATTGCATGGTATATTATGCAGACTGACAGCGACAGTTTTCAGATTTCTGAGCCGGACAGATATAAAAATGGCGGTTTTTTTGATATATCCACGGCGCTTGACATGATTACCTACAGCCAGGATAAATCATTGGTAATGCAGTCATATAAAAAACTCTGTGATAAGTTGGGGAAAAAGCCTTTGCCTGAATAAAGGCTGATTATATAGCGGTTAATCATATATAAGAATATAAACCATAGTTGAATACTAATAAGATATTCTGTTAAAATGAAGGGTGACTTAAGGTCATCCTTTTTTAATAGGAGA
Organism: Clostridiaceae bacterium; assembly: GCA_012523685.1. Taxonomy (GTDB): domain Bacteria; phylum Bacillota; class Clostridia; order DSM-8532; family DSM-8532; genus DTU059. Next base: position 983 of record JAAYTR010000320.1, read on the forward strand.
AAAGAATTGAAAAGCTACAAGACTATAAAAAAAGAGGGATATTACTTATTTGAAGAGAAACGGTCAAGGTTTATTGCCAGAGCAAATCCAATAAATACCGAGCAGGAAGCATTGGATTATATTCAGCAAATTAAAACTGCCTGTTGGGATGCAACTCATAATTGTTACGCATATTCGGTTGATTCAGATGCTCTGTATCAGCGCTATAGCGACGATGGAGAGCCCCAGGGAACGGCAGGACTGCCCATGTTGGATGTTATTCGAAAGAAAAATCTTCAAAATGTAGTAGTAGTGGTTACCCGCTATTTTGGCGGAATCATGCTGGGGGCAGGGGGACTGGTACGTGCATACAGCAAGGCTTGTGCAGGCGGATTGGAGGATGCCGGGGAGGTTTTGGTAAAGCCTTGCTTAAAGCTCAATATACCGATAGAATATCATCTGTCCGGGAAAATCCAAAACATGCTTTTAAGTGAAGGATTCATAATAGCAAACACTGAATACACCCATGAAGTAAAGTATACCGTTTATTCCCCGTCAGAAAAAAAAGAACTGCTTGAACAGAAAATTCAGGAAATAACAGGCGGGGTATTACGTATAGAAGAGGTGGGAACAGAAAATATTTATATTGATAATAAAGGAAATGTTTTGGAAGATAAAAATATGGAAAAAAAGGAGTAAGAGGGTATCATTATGGCTGGTCATTCAAAATGGTCAAATATTAAGCGCAAGAAGGAAAAAACTGATTCCCAGAAGGGGAAAATGTTTACCAAGCTTGGGCGTGAAATAGCAATAGCAGTCAGAAGCGGAGGACCTGACCCTGCAACAAACTCCAAGCTAAAAGATGCGATTGCCAAAGCAAAATCGAATAATATGCCTAATGATTCTATACAAAGAAGCATAAAAAAGGCGGCAGGAGAAGGGGATGGCTCCAATTATGAGTTAATAAACTATGAGGGCTATGGCCCGAATGGTGTGGCTGTCATTGTTGAGACATATACCGATAACAGGAACAGAACAGCCGGTGACATCCGGCATCTTTTTGACAAATTCGGAGGCAATTTAGGAACTACAGGCTGTGTCTCATTTATGTTTGATATGAAGGGGCAGATTATTATAGAAAAAAACTCCGCAACCGAAGAAGATGAGATAATGATGTTAGCCCTGGAAGCCGGTGCCGAGGATTTTGCCACTGAGGACGAATACTACGAAATACTTACATCTCCAGGTGATTTTTCGAAGGTTTGTGACGAGTTGGAAAAAGTCGGATTAGAATTTGCATCGGCAGAGATAACTATGTTGCCTGCTACATATACTGAGTTAACCGATCCGGAGGCAGTGGAAAAGATGGAAAAACTTATTGAACGCCTTGAGGATCATGATGATGTCCAGAATATATGGCATAACTGGAGCCAGGATTAGCGGAGGAAATATGGAAGAAGAAAAAAGAGAATTATGTGCTAATGAAATACAAAAATTAATACCTCACAGGTATCCTATGCTAATGCTGGATAAACTTATCCTGTTGCCACGTGAAGGGGCGACCCAAATCGAGCCGGGAATGAAAGTGGCAGGGATAAAGAATATCACTTTTAATGAACCTTATTTTACGGGGCATTTTCCGGGTAACCCAATTATGCCGGGAGTTCTTATTGTAGAAGCATTGGCTCAATGCGCTTGTGCAGGGGGACTTATATTAGAAGAAAATAAGGGGAAGTTAGGCCTGTTTACCGGTATTGACAAAATGAAATTCAGACGGCAGGTAATTCCGGGGGATGTTCTTCTCCTTGAGGTTGAGTTTCTCGCTTTCAGAAGAGGTATGGGTAAAGTTGAGGTAAGAGCAAGTGTGGACGGAGCGGTTGCAGCAGAAGGGATCATAAGATTTGCCCTGGTAGAAAATAATGGATAAGGAACTGGATAATGAGTATTTATGCAATCTCAGATTTGCATCTTTCCCTCGGTACAGATAAACCCATGGATATTTTCGGGTGGGGGAACCATGCTGAACGCATAAGGAAAAATTGGGTTAACAGTATTAAAGAAGAAGATTATATTTTGATTCCGGGGGACATATCATGGGGAATTAATATAAAAGAAGCAGACCCCGACTTTGCTTTTATAGAATCTCTGCCCGGTAAAAAAATAATTTCAAAAGGAAATCATGATTATTGGTGGAGCACACGAAAAAAATTTGACTGTTTCTGTGAAGAAAAAGGCTATAAAACCATAAGCATCCTTCACAATAATTCGTTTATTGCGGGTAAGTATACCATATGCGGGTCGAGAGGATGGAAACCCTTAGATGACGATAATTTTACCGAAGAAGATAAAAAAATATATTCCCGGGAATTGGAAAGGCTGAAATTATCTTTAAAAGAAGGACAAAAGACCGGAAATCAATTAATTGCAATGCTTCACTATCCTCCTTTTGATTCCAGACACAGACCAAATGATTTTGCTGAATTGCTGGCAGAATATAATGTCAGAATATGCGTTTATGGCCACATACACAGCAGAGCTGAAGAAGGCTGGAAGGATGAAAGTATTGATGGAGTAAGGTACCATTTGATTTCCGCTAATATTATTGGGTTTAACCCGATAAAACTCAGGTTGGAAACAAATGTTGACTATGATATAATCAAATAGTTTATGATATGAAATGGATATTTATTAGGAGGATATACAGATGAGCGTAAAAATCGAAAAAGTAGACAAAAATCAAGTAAAGTTAGAAATTGAAGTAGAAGCCAAAATATTTGATGAATGTATGAATAAAGCTTTTAACAAGAATAAATCACGATTCAATATTCCCGGTTTCAGAAAGGGTAAAGCCCCAAGAAGTATGGTTGAGAGATATTATGGGGAACAGGTGCTTTACGAGGATGCCATTAATTTTGCATGTGCTGATGCTTATGATAAAGCTATAGATGAAAATGATATCCATCCGGTTGACAGACCGGAAATCGATATAGTTCAGATTGAAAGCGGAAAAGATTTTATTTTTACAGCAACGGTAACTGTTAAACCCGAGGTGGAGTTAGGCGAATACAAAGGGTTATCCGTTAAGAAGGATGAGGTTGTTGTTACAGATGAGGATATTGAGAATGAGTTAAAGAAAGTTCAGGAAAGAAATTCTAAGCTTATTACTGTTGAAGATCGTCCCGTTCAAAACGGTGATACCTTAAATATAGACTTTAAGGGCAGTATTAACGGCGTTCCGTTTAAAGGCGGAGAAGCTCAGGGATATACTCTGGTGATAGGCTCAGGGGCATTTATTCCGGGTTTTGAAGATCAGCTAATTGGCGCTAATATCAATGATGAAGTAGATGTAAATGTAACATTCCCTGAGGATTATCACAGTGATGAACTAAAGGGGCAAGCTGCAGTATTTAAAGTTAAGATTAATGATATAAAGCTGAAACAGCTCCCGGAAATAAATGACGAGTTTGCATCGGATGTCAGTGAATTTGAAACTCTTGATGAGTACAAAGCTGATATCAGGGTTAAACTAACTGAGAAGGCTCAGGAAAATGCCGACAGGAAATTTGAAGACGAGATAATTAAGCTGGCAGTAGACAATGCTTCTTGTGATATACCCGAGGTTATGGTAAACCGCCGCCTGGATGATATGATGGGTCAGCTTGATATGCAGCTTAGATATCAGGGAATGAATCTTGAAGGATACCTTCAAATGATGGGATCCGATATTAGCAAATTCAGAGCTGATTATCATAATAATGCGGTTGAAGATGTAAAGACCCAACTGGTTCTTGAAAAGATTGCAGAAGTAGAAAATATTATAGCTTCTCCCGAAGAATTTGATGCTGAGCTGGAGGAAATGGCCAAACGATACAACCAACCGGTTGAGGAAATGAAGAAACATTTGCATGATGACGATATAGAATATATTAAGAGTTCTATTGAACGAAAGAAAACAATAAAATTACTGGTTGAAAATGCAAAGGAATAAGATTCCATTGCCGAAATTTGACTAAAATGTATGGTGCGAAGAGATTCTAATATTAAGCACATATATTTAGTACATTATAAGGAGGTTATTTTATGTCATTAGTTCCTATAGTTGTTGAACAGAGCAGCAGGGGTGAACGCTCCTATGATATTTATTCAAGGCTTTTAAAGGATAGAATTATAGTTTTAAGCGATGAGGTAAATGATGTTACCGCCAGTCTTGTAGTTGCTCAGATGTTATTTTTAGAAGCAGAAGATCCTGATAAGGACATTCAGCTATACATAAATAGCCCGGGAGGTTCTGTTACAGCAGGAATGGCTATTTATGATACAATGCAGCATGTTAGATGTGATGTTTCCACCATTTGCGTTGGTATGGCAGCAAGCATGGGAGCATTCCTGTTAGCGGCAGGTACCAAAGGAAAACGCTTTTCATTACCAAACAGCACAATTATGATACATCAGCCTATCGGCGGTGCCAAAGGTCAGGCTACAGATATAAAGATCCATGCTGAATGGATTTTAAGAGTGAAGAAAACTTTAAATGAAATTTTAAGTGAAAGAACAGGGCAGCCCCTTTCTAAAATTGAAATCGACACTGAAAGAGATTTCTTCATGAGCGCTGAAGAAGCCAAGGAATACGGCATAGTCGATCAGATAATGGATCGCAGAGTAACGGGGTGATAATATGGCGCGCTATGATGATAAAAAGCAGGTCAAATGTTCTTTCTGCGGTAAGACGCAGGAACAGGTAAACAGGATTGTTGCCGGTCCTGGTGTATATATCTGCAATGAATGTATAGAACTTTGCTCCGAGATAATTGAAGAGGAATATGAGGATGTTCCTGTTCAGCAAACCTTGGATGAAATCCCCAAACCCAAGGAAATAAAAAGAATTCTTGATGAGTATGTAGTTGGGCAGGATAAGGCAAAGCGTACTCTTTCGGTGGCCGTATATAACCACTACAAGCGTATTCGCAATCAGGGAACCCGTTTAGATTTAGAGATTCAAAAGAGTAATATCCTTCTTATGGGACCTACCGGTTGCGGCAAAACTTACCTGGCTCAGACCTTAGCCAAAATATTAAACGTGCCTTTTGCCATTGCCGATGCTACTTCCCTGACAGAAGCAGGTTATGTTGGTGAAGATGTAGAAAATATTCTTCTTAAATTAATTCAGGCGGCTGACTATGATATTGAACGCGCTGAAAAGGGAATTATCTACATCGATGAAGTTGATAAAATATCCCGTAAATCAGAAAATCCGTCAATTACCCGTGATGTAAGCGGCGAAGGGGTTCAGCAGGCACTTTTGAAGGTACTGGAAGGAACAATGGCTTCAGTACCCCCACAGGGAGGCAGAAAGCATCCCCATCAGGAGTTCATCCAGATAGACACAACAAATATTCTGTTTATTTGCGGAGGTGCTTTTGAAGGTCTGGAAAAGATCATAGAAAACCGCATAGGTACGAAATCAATGGGGTTTGGTGCCAAGGTAGAGAGCCGTGCCCAAAAGGATATCGGTGAATTATTCTCCCGGGTTAATCCCCAGGACTTATTAAAATATGGGCTTATTCCTGAGTTTGTAGGAAGGTTGCCGGTCGTGGTTACTTTGAGCCAGCTGGATAAGGAAGCACTGGTTGACATACTTACAAAACCTAAAAATGCATTGGTTAAACAGTATAAAATGCTTTTCGAGCTTGACGGTGTTCAACTGGAAGTGGATGATGATGCACTTGAGGCTATAGCCGACAGAGCAATTGAAAGAAAAATTGGAGCCAGAGGTCTTCGTGCAATCATGGAAGACATAATGCTGGATGTAATGTATGATATTCCTTCAACAGACAATGTGGAAAAGTGTATAATCACGAAAGAGACGGTTATAAACAATGAACTGCCTAAGCTTGTAATAGGAGAGCAGAGAAAAAGTATACCCTCAGTTAAAAAGAAAAAGCGGGAAATCGATCCTGCCTCTTGAAACAATTATAAAACATAATGTAAAGAGCAGCTTATCCAATAAAGCTGCTCTTATTTATTGACTGATTTTAATTAACGGGTTATTCAAGATTTAATCTCTTATTAAGTATTGTATTTGTGATAATAAAGTATATTGCAGCAAACACCGCAGATAAACCTATTGCTGCCCATATCAGAGCAAAGGGAATAGCTGGTTGCTGTGCCAGGGAGAATATGAGGCCATGCCCGTCTGAACCAATGAATATCAGACCTGAAATAATTTGTACAACGGTATAAATACCTATAAAGGCACCGATGGATGCAAGTATTTTGTGGTTATTTGAAAGATGTCCTATTGAAATGGAAACATATATCAATAAAATACCGGTCATCATACTTACAATAAGACCAACAGTCATTTGAATAACAAAATGATATAAAGATACTCCATGGTTAGAATATGCTATATTCCACGCCTTGTTTAACACCGAGAATATTTCTGATAAAGTGATTTCACGGGACGCAATTATTAGTATTGAAATTATGGCGGAAAAAGAACTTAATATTATCCACATTACTGATACAATAAGCTTGCTTATAATATGCTTATAGGGTTTAACCGGGAGTGTAAACATCAAATATCCTTCTTCTGACAGAAGGTTCTTATAGAATCGCTGTATCATAACGATCAAGCTCGCAACAAACATTCCAACCAGGATAAAAATATAGAGAGTCAATGTAATAAACTGTGGCAATGAAAAGTCATCTGCATTGAAACTCATAAAGCTGTTAATAATGGCAAATACAATCAAGACAAAATATAGCGGCAAAAAAATTCTTGCGGTAGCTTTTACTTCATATTTAAACAATTTTCCTAACATTTGAACACCTCCCTGAATAATGCATCTACCGATTTACCCTTTTCATCCCTGATACTGTCAACCGAGGATGTCAATGCAATTTTTCCATCTTTAATGAAGATAACATCATCAAGGACTTTTTCTATATCTGATATCAGATGTGTAGAAATAATAACGGTGGCATTTTCACTATAATTACTGATAATTGTTTCTAGGATATAATCTCTTGCTGCCGGGTCCACACCGCCAATGGGTTCATCCAGAAGGTACAGCTCGGCGTCACGACTCATAACAAGAATAAGTTGAACCTTTTCCTTATTACCTTTTGAAAGATTCTTCAGTCTTTCATTTGGATCGATATTGAGCCTTTTTAACATGTCATAAGCCTTTTCCGGTTTAAAATTTTCGTAGAAATCTGCAAAGAACGCGATAATCTGTCTAACCTTCATCCAATTGTTTAAATAAGTTTTTTCGGGAAGATAGGAAACAATTTTCTTAGTTTCAACCCCCGGCTTCATTCCATTAATAAGAATATCTCCCTCAGTAGGAGACAAAAGGCCATTGGCAAGCTTAATTATTGTGGTTTTTCCACTTCCGTTTGGACCTAACAGCCCTACGATTCTGCCACGCTCTATCTTTAAGTCAATTCCTGATACTGCATGATTTGAACCGAAGCTTTTTCTTAAATTATTACACTCTAAAATTGCACTCATTATTTCATCTCCTCCAGCATTTTAGTTATAAGGGTGAGGGTTTCACGCTTTTCAAATCCCATTTGCTGCATTTTTTCAAGAAACTCAGATATTTGTTGCTCTGCTAAATGGTTTTTTGCCTGCTTAATCATTTCTACATCCTCCGTAATGGTTCTTCCGCTGGTACGATGTGTAATTATTAGTCCGTCTTCTTCAAGCTTAGCCAAGGCTCTTTGCATAGTATTTGGATTAACCGAAGCATCCTGAGCCAGATCACGAACTGAGGGCAATTTAGCACCAGGCGGATATTGACCTGAAAATATCCTTAATTCGATTTGCTCAATGAGTTGGGTATATATTGGTCTA
>JAAYTR010000321.1 GCA_012523685.1 Clostridiaceae bacterium
AAAGCTGATACAGCCCGCTTTGTCTACCTTTCGTTCCTCACAGTGAAGGAAAGCCTTTGCAACTGTATCCTGATCAAGGAACTTTAACGCCTTGCGATCTCTCTGGTAAGCAGCGTTCGGACTCAGTCCGTTCTCCAGAGCAGAATGCGGCTTGTTCTGATAGCATTCCTCCAACCATATGTTAAACAACCGATTGAATTGGTCCAGCGTCTGAGGCTTGTTCAACGCTGCTTCTCTGAGAAAGGAGCCAACTGTCTGGTTGAACTTCTCGATTTTTCCGGTTGCTTCAGGCGAGTACGGCTTTGCGTAAAGCAGCCTGATACCAAGCTTTGAACATGTTCTCGCCATCCATTTGGTCCTGAATTGCTTTCCATTATCTTCGGGGCATGCAAGGCAGGAAGAACTAAAGCTCATGCACCGTTTAGTAAAGCCGAAATATTTTATGCCTGTACATGGTGAGTTCCGGCACCTTAAACTGCACTCGAACCTTGCTCAGTCCCTTGGTATGAGCGAACAGGATATATTTCTAATGGAAAACGGGCAGGTTCTTGAACTATCACGCAAAAAAGCCCAAATAACCGGTTCTGTTCAATCAGGAAGTATTCTTATTGATGGTTTGGGCATTGGTGATGTAGGTAATATTGTCCTCAGGGACAGAAAACACTTGTCGGAAGATGGTTTAATTGTTGTTGTAGCAGTATTGAATTCAAAAGGGAAAGTAGTCTGTGAACCGGATGTGATATCGCGTGGTTTCGTTTATGTAAAGGAAGCAGAAACTTTAATGGATGAAATGAGGGTTATTGCCAAAGAATCCATAGAAAAAGGCATGAATAAAAAGAAAAACAGCTATAATGCAATTAAAAACAGCATAAAAGATGAACTGGGTTCTTATGTTTACCAGAAAACAAAGCGTAAACCCATGATATTGCCTGTTATTATTGAAATACCTTCCTGAATTGGGGAAATTACTAAGTCGTCAGATTAAAACATTACAATGCTGCTGCAGTCGTCGGTTTGTACAGCTGCAGCATCAGTGGGCTTCCCGGTTAAACATTGAAATATTGCTGCAGCCGCGGTTTGTGCAGCTGCAGCATCAGCGGGCTTCCCGGTTAAAACACTGCATTATTGCTGCAGCCAAACAATAATATGGTGGTGCTTACCATCATCCTTAAGTTTTATTCTGTTCCCCTCTGTCAATTCACCGTCAATAATTAAAGCTTCCGGGTGGGTAGGTATAGTGTCTGTTGTTTTACCGCTTTCTTCTGAAGCGGCTTTGTTTTTTTGTATAACATCGATATTGTATACAGAGGACTTGTACTTGTACCTGATCTTATAGTCTCCAAAGCTTTTCGGTACTGCGGGGGCGATCACAAGGTGATTGGCCTGCTTATGCAAGCCCAGAAACCATTTTACAAGCCCCTGATACATCCATCCCGCAGAACCGGTATACCAACTCCACCCGCCTTTGCCCGTATATGGAGCGTTATAGGATATATCCGCGGTCATAACGTACGGTTCCTTCTCATATTTCAGCACATCCTTTCTGCTTCGCGTGAGATGGATGGGATTTAGTGCCGAAAAAAGACTATAAGCTTTGTTTTTATCACCAATCATTACAGCTGCAATTGCAAGCCATATAGCGCCATGTGTATACTGCCCGCCGTTTTCTCTTATGCCGGGGTAGTATTTTTTGATATATCCGGGATTTTTGCTGGTTTTATTGAAGGGAGGAGTTAACAGCAGCGATATGCCGTCTTTTTCTAGGAACAGGTGATTCCATGCCGATTGAAAAGCCCGTATAGCCCTGTCCGGCCTTGCGCCCTTCGAAATTATGCTCCAGGACTGGCTAATTGAATCGATCCTGCACTCATCGTTATCCCTCGATCCCAGTTTTGACCCGTCATCATAGAAAGCCCGGATGTACCATTCCCCATCCCATGCATGTTCCTCAATGCTGTTTATCAGGTTTTCCCGCATCTGTTCGAGTTCATCGGCAAAAGGCTGATCACCGGCATACCGGCACAACGGTATAAAATCCTCAAGGAGTGCAATCATGAACCAACCGAGCCAAACGCTTTCACCAGTCCCGCCAATGCCAACCTTGTTCATTCCGTCATTCCAGTCACCTCCTCCAATTAATGGCAGTCCGTGAGCACCAAAACGGATATGTTTGATCGCATTCTTGCAATGTTCATAAATACTCGCTTCCGTATCGGATGGTTTTGGCAGAAACATATTCTCATGTTGATCCTGTTCAAGCTGCGGTCCGTCGATATACATTGTTTTTTCAAATAATACCGAATAATCACCGGTAGAACGGACATATTCTGCCGTCGCATACGGCAGCCACAGCAAGTCGTCGGAAATTCTTGTCCGCACTCCGAGCCCTTCGGGCGGGTGCCACCAATGCTGTACATCTCCTTCTCTGAACTGCCTTTCGGAAGAGCGTTTAATATGGTCGCGAAGAATATCCGGACGGGCATAAACAAGGGCAAGGGCATCCTGCAGCTGATCCCTGAAGCCATATGCTCCGCCGCACTGGTAAAAGGCGGTTCTTGCAAAAATTCTGCAGGAGATTGTCTGATACAGGAGCCAGCCGTTGACAAGAATGTCGATGGCTTTATCGGAGGTCTCGATTTGTACTGCACCCAGAATTTTTTTCCAGTATGCTTTCACGAATGAAAGCTCCTGCCGCGGCACTGCAGCATCTCTGTATTTGGTAAGGAGCCTTTGTATCTCATTCTTATCGTCGCTGTAGCCAAGGCCGAATATAATGGCTTTGCTTTCACCCGAACCCATAACGGCGGAAATTTGTATCGCTCCGCAGGAGTCATAACAGGCACCGGTATTGCAGGAGAGTTTAACGCCGAGCCCCCGGGGATCGCAAACAGATCCTTTCAGGCCAAGAACCTCCTGCCGGTTGCCCGTATAACCGATAATTGTTTCATTTGAGAAAATAAACGCCTGATGCTTCCGGTATTTGTAGTTGTATATGTTTTTGGCGTACAAGTACTCATTTTCATTATCATATCCGGTTATTATATATGCGCCGGTCTGATCCCTGTTGACGCCGAGGGTCCACTCCACATAATACGTTAGTGTTAGATGCCGCGATCTGTCCGAATGGTTTGTGAGTACAAGCTCCCAGATCTTCAGCGGTTCCTCTGCGGGAGTGAATACTGTCAGCCGCTGCTCTAATCCTTCCTCATCATGATGGAAATTTGTATAACCAAAGCCATGCTTTACACTGTACAGGCCGCGATCCCTCCTGCCGAGGGAAACGGGCGTAAAGATTCTTCCGGTAACCTCATCCCGGATGTAGATCACTTCAGGACAGCTGTCGAGAACCGGATCGTTTGACCAGGGCGTAAGCTTGTTTTCGCGGCTGTTATATGCCCACGTATAACCTGCACCGGACTCGGATATTGTAAAGCCGAAGGTTCCATTTGATATAACATTGATCCAGGGCGCCGGAGGCCTGTTTTCACCATCGAGGAGAATCGCGTACTCCGTCCCGTCACTCGTGAATCCTCCATAACCGTTGAAAAAAATAAATTTTTGTATCTCGTTGTACAAAATTCCTTACCTCCTGTTAAACATATCCTTCTGCAAGGATGTTTTTCATATCGGCTATGGTGTTTCTGAAGTATATTCCCGTGTTTTTGTCAAAGACGACTTTGGCAACGGTATACAGCAAATCCGCTTCTGCGGGCACAAGCTGGTAGGAATGGATAAGGAATATTCCGGGTTTGTCCTTGTCGTCATATATCTTCAAAGAAGTGGTCATGCTGTTTATAAGGTCATCAAGCTCCTGCATGTAGCCGTATTTTGCTTCACTTAAGATCACGAGATCAACCTTAATGAGGTTTATTCTCAAATACTCATACAGCTTCAGAACCTCCCGGATGATTTCAGCTTCCTCCGCGGAGTTGACGATCATGAGCATTATTGGGTTGTCGCCCGAGATACCGTACCGCCAGAGAGAATTCTGATCCTTCCAATTGCGCCGTATGATCTCGGTGGATCCCCTGTAATACCGTGACGGATAGAATAAAGGGCTGATAATGTTTTGGAACGCGTTCAGCTGTCGTCCCGAAATACCAAGGTATTTTAGTTCCATTATGCTTTGGAGCCTGAATCTTTCGAGGACATCATCCACCCGGTATGCAATGCTGAATTCATCGCTTAACCGGAGGATTTCTTCACGGTTTTTGCATATACCCGTGATGAAGGTGACTGCAGCCTCACCGCCGGGAACAAGATTGACATAGGTACGCAGGCTCATAATCGGGTCACAGGAAAAACCATCGCTATTGGACAAAGACGTGCTTTCCCGAATTGCATCCGGTGCTTCGAGGGTGTTGTTTCTGCCGATAAAACGCCCCCTGTCATTCTCATATTCAATATTTTTCAATGACTCTCCTGTCCTGACCATGTGCAGTATGTATGGGTTTTCATTTTCTCCGTCACTCCTCCTTCTGGAAACAAACACGGCGTTATCACGAATATATTCGCTTTCAATAAAAAGTTTGTTAAAGGCAGGATGGCTCGATTCGGCGGCATAACTGTCTCCGACCACTTCCACGTAACTCGTGAGTGCAATTTGTTTTTCTTCTTCACCGTAATTTTTCAGCGTCACCTTCCTGATTTCCAAATCATGCTCAATGGATAGGCTCACGATGGTATAGGTTGAAATATCCCCGTCTTTTCTGAAAAATTCAGACTGGTGGTGTGAGAAAATTGCCTGGTATTCATCAGCCTTGACCTTTGTTGGGTTGTATGTGACGCTCCAATATCTCCCGGACTTAACATCCTTCACATAGATGTATTGCCCTGTCTGGGCGTAAATATCCGGGCGCCACCGGTTAATAATCATGTCGCCGCATGTGCTGAATCCATCACCGTTAGAGGTTATCAGCAACGAATAGCTCCCGTTTGAAAGGTAGTTGACGACAGGTATCGGCGGTGCGGTGGATTTGATGTGCCGCGTGCATAAAACATCGTCTTCCTGAAGGGGCCGTTTCCTGATGTTAAGAGTATATCCTTTTTTGGAGATGGAAATGAACCAGGTCTGCAGCTTTTCCTCAAGCATGGTTTCACAGGATTTCACAAATGGCTCGGCATGGAATCTTTGACGCATTATGCCGTTATTGAGGCAGTTATTGATTGCAACAAGGCTCATACCGAGGTGGTGCGCCATAAAGGAGCGGACAATACAATAATCCGTCATATATATCGGATCCGGGGCATCAAAATCGATAGCTTCATAAAACCCGTATTTGTCGTATGCTTTAAGCTTCTTTATCCGAAGAAGGTTTCGTATGGCTTCACCCCCTGCGTATTCGAGCGCAAGCATAACGGCATAAGGGGCAATTACACGGGAATCCATATATGATGGCTGCAGGCGAAGCTTGGGTACGCCGAAAGCACGGTACTGGTAATTTGAGTTAATGTCGAACCGGTGGTATTGGGATTCGGAAAAACCCCATGGAATTCCTATTCTCCTGGCATGCTTGATTTGCTGTATGACGGCAGCCCTCGACGAATCCGCAAAAACAGAACCCGGGTACTCTTTAAGCAGCAGATTCGGCATGAGATATTCAAACATCGTACCGCTCCAGGATACATGGGCGGGAATCCCCCTGATCATCGTAAGCGGACGGCTAAGCTTTTGCCAGTGTTTTGGCGGTACTTCTCCTCTGGCTATTGCGAGGTAGCTTGTAAGCAGTGATTCTGAAGCGATTAGGTCATAACAACCCTGATCCTTTACTTGTGTGGTTGCATTATATCCAATATGGAAAAGATTTCTCTTTTTATTGTATAGTTCAAAGAAACTGACGTTTTTGAGCATGTTGTCAATGGTATCGCATAAGCCGGCAATCCTGTTTATCGTGTTGATAGCATTCGTATTGTCGCTGTCGGCCAGATCAGACAGGGTGATCTTATCGGCGAGGCGTCTATTCTGCAGTTCGTATTTTTCCACTTCCTCCGCAAAGTGCTTAACAAGCATGATAAAATCCCTATGATCTGCCGAATCCTCAACATCCGTTTCGTTGACGGCAGCTATGTTCGCGGATAAATCCTCGAGGAATTCACCTGCTGTTTTATTTTTACTGTTTATAATCATCCGGGGATTGATACGCATTGCGAGCATTCTCAGTTCACAAAGCAGGCCTTCATTTAGGATGGCTGTGTTTTTCTGTTCCAAAAGCCCGTTTTTTAATGCCACGAGGTCTCCGAAAAAATTACCGCTGTCCACGGTTGATACATATCGGGGCTCCAGTACTGCAAGCGTTTTTATATCATACCAATTAAAAAGGTGTCCATTCCACTTTGGGAGCACATTCACGGTATATATTAGGTTTTCTGTATAGTCAATGACCGTGCTAAGCGTTTCAAAGCCAAAGTCCCTCGCGGAAAGAATGGAAAGGAACTGCAGTCCGATGTTTGTCGGCGAGGTTTTATCTGTAGTTCTCCCGGTTCTCGCAATCTGGTAGTTATCAGGGCAAAGCCAGTTGTTTTCTTTCGTTGCAAAGGTTCGGAAAAACCGCCACATCCTCCGGGCGGCATCATTCAGTAGTGAATAAGCGGAGGGGCTTACAGGATTTCGTGTTATCCGCCGCATGCTTATCCTATAAGCTGCATAGAACGCTGTTCCCCATAAGACCATTAATGCACCATATACAGCTGTTATTGCCGTATTTCCCGCGTTTACTGCAATTGCCGCTGCAAGGCCGGCAGCGGAAAGGATACAGGATGTGCCAAAATTTTTAAAATAGTACTTCACGGTGCTTTCAGCCGATTTTTCAATATTTTCTGAAGTGTTCCACATAAGCAGGTGCTTTTTACTGATCATCATGCGGTACAGGGTTTTGACGATCGCATCGAGGGCATTGAAAGCCTCGGTCGGAATAAGCACAATGTCCAGAAAAGCTTTTATGACAATTATTATGGTTTCGCGGAGCAAATGGAAATAAACGAGCGCAAGCCTGGGTCTTCTGATTTTGTATAGGATAAGCCCGCAGTAAAGCACCGTGAGGTCAAGGATGCCCCGGTAGAACATAATGGGCAGCCAAAGCCAGTATATCCGGGGTATGAGCAGAATATTCAGAAAGATAAGGAGCAGGCCGTTAATAGGCAGTAAGCTTATGCGCAGGGTATCAAGGATTTTCCATTTACATAGTGGGCCTAAATCTTTTCTGAAAAGCAATGGCAGCAGCTGCCAATCACCTCTAATCCACCGGTGTTCGCGTTTTGCGTAAGAGATGTAGCTGCCGGGGAAGCTTTCAACGATATTTGCGGTACTGACAAAAGCAGTAGTGACATAGCAGCTTTCCAGCAGATCGTGGCTTAAGACCCGGTTTTCAGGTATTTTCCGATAAAGCAGCTCATGGAACGCATGTACATTGTAAATGCCCTTTCCGACAAAGGATCCTTTTCCGAACAGATCCTGATAGATGTCCGATATGACGAGTGAATAGTTTGCAAGACCTGTACTTCTTCCAAATATCTTCGGAAACAAAGCTGAATTCTTGTCATGGATATGGTTTAAGACCATGGGCTGAATGATCCCATAGCCCTCTTGGACATTTTTCCGTGCAGGATCAATCCTGGCGCGGTGCAGAGGATGATCGATCATGCCTACAAGCTTGGCGGCATGATCCTTCACGAGATCCGAATCGGCATCGAGCGTGATAACATATTTGAAAGTTGTCAGCAGATCCCTGTCACAATGAATCGTAGTAAAACTTGTTTCTTCTACTGGAATACCGTTTAGCAGCGCATTAAACTCTTCAAGTTTCCCGCGCTTTCGTTCCCAGCACATAAAGCAGTTTTCACCCGGGTTCCATCTGCGTTCCCGGATGAAAAGAGAGAATTTCCGATAGGACGAGGGATAGGTTTTGTTCAAATGATCGATCTGTGAGATGAGCGTCTCCTTCAGTACAGCATCATCTGGTACATCTTTGGCGTCTGCATCCGCGAAATCCGCCAAAAGGGCAAAATAAAGGTTTGGCTGGCGGTTCGCCAAATAATGCTTATGCATACGGTTACAGAATTCAACACACTGTTCCTTTGACGATACGATAACGGGCATTACGACAAAAGTTCTCGCTTTATCGGGGATATATTCAGAATAATTCATGTACGGAATTTTTTGTACCGGTACGAGTCTTGTCATGATACTGGTTGTTGTTTTAAGTGAGGCATCCATCAAAAGAGGTGCGGCAGCGATTAGCATCAGGATGATTTTATGGAATTCATCCCAGTAACCCTGTTGAATTACTGCAAGGATGAGCAGGGTGGAAAAAGTAAATATTGCCGCGGCTAACAGGAAAAATAGCAATCCCCGGATGTTGAATTTTTTCTCTTTGACTGGCGGAAAAGGTTTGTTTCTTACAGCTGCTTTCAGCAGCGGATATCCTTTTCCGATGAGGTATGTACCGACATGGCTGGAACAATGCAAATCCTCTATGATCTGCCGGGAAAGCCTTATACATGTTTCTGCAACAAAAGCCTCTTTCAAGTTATAACGCCGTGCAAGCTTTTCCACCTCCGACCTGTACATTCCTCTGCTGCTGCTGTCCATATTGGGGTATACGCCGTCAGGATCCTTTGACAGGATGGATTCAATGATGGATAATTCTTCTACAAGTTCTTCCTCATTGATTTGGTTTAATTCTCGCAGGCTGATTACAGGTGTGCGGATGCAAGACTCCAATAATGATTCCTGCCTGCCTTCTTCCTTGAAGAGTTCAGACAGGTTAAGCATTTTATCTCCATTGCCGAAGTGGTAAGCAAGGTACCTCTGCAAGGATGTCTCCTCTATCGACCTGTTTCTTAAAAGATAGATAACGTGCGAGTGAAAAGTGATGTTCGTTTTGTATCCGTTCCAATCTGCCAATAACGGTGTGATGTCAAGATAGCCCTGTTTTTCAACAAGCTTTTCCTTTACAAATCGTTCTGCCTGGGTTTTGATATCGATGAGATTAAGGATATCCTCCGATACGCTGATGATGCGCTCCAGCAGACAAAGCCCAATCATCTCGGGCAGCGTCAGCAGCTCTCTTTCGGTCAGTGGAGTTTCTTTCTGGTAGGCTTTTATCATAAAAGATATGTTTTCCTCATTTAAATAACCGCCTGATATTTCAACCATTTTTTTCGCGACAACATAGATCCGGGGATATCCCCGGTACATTGTCGATTCAAGTATGGGAAGAGTTATGTACCCTGTTCCTGTTGTCTTCATCTTTTTAATTTCACGGTACATCATCTGAAAATTATCAAAAAGCCATCGGGCTGAAGGGATCAGAGCAATGATGTCGGGGGAGGTAACCGATATTCTGGAACGAATAAAGTTCATTTTCCTATAGGCTTTTTGGTTGACATGTGCTACGATACGGTTTATTCTCTTCCATTTAACCCTTTGATGGCTTAGGGACAATTCAGACATCATCTGTGCCCACTCTTTAAGCCCAAGACCTTCCTGAACCGTGTTCAAGCCTCTTTCAGTATGTAAAATTCGTTTCCTTGAAATGATAAAGAGCATTATTGCGGCCCCAATGGCTAGAACGGCAAATATGGCCGCAAAAACAGGATTATTTTGAAACAAGAGAACAAATTCCCTAATATTATTGTATCTCATACGCTTCCTGCCTTTCATCTACAAACGTTAAAAGTGCCGGCTTATGTCAGCTTTACGTAATCTAGACTAGATTCACCTGATAAAATCAGTTTTTATGAAGCACCATGCTTCTAAAACATAAAAATTATGATCTTTGACACTTGAATATGTGAGTTCCCAGGCTTTATTCCCCGTATTAGGGCATCAATTTAGCCGCTTGCCTTAGATTATGGGCAAAGATACCCAATCCGGTCCAGGTCTGTGTCCTCCGGTATCCCCTTAACATGCTGCGGTTTAATCCAAATCGACGTTTTAGACAACTGATTCGGCCTTCAATACCGGCTCTCCATCGCTTTAGTCGTTTGAACGTAGGACTGTTTTCGAACTGAGTACGCTCTTTCGATTTTCTACCGATTTTGGGTATGCACACATTTTTGACTCCTTCTTTGTAGGCTTTTTGCTCATTAGCTCCATCGTAGTAGCCGCGGTCCAATGTGATTTCTCTGGGAGGCTGTTTGAAAATTTTACGATGTTGCTGTAAAGCATCATCCACCAGTGTTTTATCGCAAGGGTTACCTTTATGAAGTTGATAACCGGAGACGATGCCTCCCTCAATTTCTTGAATTTGAAGCTTATAGCCGAATTCAACCCGTTTCCCAAGTTTCCCTTTAACGATGGGTCGAGCTTCAGGATCATCAAGACTAACAAGTCGGTCAGCAAGTTTTGTATTGCCAGCGTTTACTGCTTCACTTTGTTCTATGACTTTACGAACGTTTTTGGCTGTATCGAGAAAATTACCAAGAAGCTTGCGGTCATTATTCGTTTCAGGGATAAGTTTCTTTGACAGACGATCTACGAAGGCTATAACTTTACGTGCTTCGGTTGCCATTTTCCCTGTGATTTCACGTACCTCTTTGCGGGCATCGTCTGTTCTGCGGCGTAGTACTTTTCCAATTGAAAGCATATGCTCTTTCATCTTATTGATTGTCTTTGCGCTTTGTCGGGTAGTCTTGCCACAGGATTGTTTTATGCGGGTGACTGCTTTTGTTAGTTTTTTTACGCCTTCGTAAAGCAGGCCCGCATCGGTAGGGTGGGTTATATTGGCCTCCACCACGGTGGTATCGACACGAAGTTTTCGTCCTTTAATCACTTTCTTCTCTACTAAGGATTTGAGAAGCTGCTGATTAATTTCACCGATAACTTCCTCACCATATTTCGTGGTAATTTTCATTAAAGCAGTAGCATCAGGTACTTTTTGTTCAAGAGGAATGCGGCAGAAAAAACGGTACATGAGATTGTGGGTTATTTCCGGTACCAAGTCCTCGTAGCTCAGACCTGTAGATTGTTTCAGAAACATCATCCGAAGATAGACCCTAACAGGAACCGTGGGGCGCCCACGTTGTGTGTTAAAACGTTTAATTATTGGCTCCTCAAAGGTTTCATCTTGTAGTAGCGTGTCTATCTTAGCAAGTTGGGGAGTAAGTTGATACGCAATTTCAGGGATAAGCGTATGGGCTATGGTTGGTTGAATCCAGTTTGAATAGTCGAGTATCAGCATATACATCACCTTTTGTAAATTTTGTTTTATACTGTATATATTCGACACTCATCATCAAAAATCCTTCTTAAAACTCACAATATTCAAGGTTTTCAAGGAACATTTATCAGGTGAATCTAGACTAGATAGGAAATTGCTTTTCTATATCTA
>JAAYTR010000322.1 GCA_012523685.1 Clostridiaceae bacterium
AACATATGTGTCCTTGTTGTATTTTCCTTTTACCTTTTTGGCGACAGTCATGGCTTTTTGCTTTGACATTTCCGAAACATATTGCCCAGCTCCCATGTAGTCTTCAAATTCTTCTTTTATATTAGCTGGTATTATCTCAAAGTCAAGTCCAACCTGCTTTAAAAGCTCTGTCCTTCGGGGGGATGAGGAAGCTAATATAATTTTAAGCATATTTTTAACCTCAAATTTTTGTTTGATGTCTCATATTTGTGTATAAATAAGTGGTAATAATTAAAAAACATTCTTCTATGATTATACACAGAGGAGAGCTTCTATGGAATAAAAAAATTTTTAAGTAAATTTGTTACTTGCTAAAAACTACATTAATAATATAATAATATATCATAATTTGTTACTTCTCTTTTGACGATACTATAAGTATAATAGAAATAAATCTATTAACATAGAGGGAACTTAGAAAATAGACTAAATATACAGACAGAAATTTCAGAAAAGGAAAACAAAATGAAAATAGAAAGATTCGGAGAAAACAGAATAAGGATTTTCGTCTCCTATGATGATCTGGAAGAGCGCGACATTGATCTTGATGCGTTCAGCTATAACTCGCCTGAAACTCAGGAGCTTTTTTGGGATCTTATGGAACAGGCAGAAATTGAGCTTGGCTTTGACGCACATGAATCTCAGCTTTGTATAGAAGCTGTGTCCGATGTGGATCAGGGATTTGTAATTACTATTACCAGAATCGAAGAGGAAAACGACTTTGAGTCCATCCAGAAGTTCATAAAGAACAGATACAGACGGAAAGATCTCTCAGTAAAGAAGAAAAGCGTTTCGATCTGTTCCACTATGCTTATTTATCAGGTGGAAAGTTTCGATGACCTTTGCTTCCTGTGTGCGGCAATAAAGCCTTTATTTGCAGGCCGCAGCAAAGTTTACACTTTGGATAATGAATACTATCTGGTGCTTTCATCAATTGAAGACAATATCCTGAACGAGAATAAATTTAACAGTATTTTAAGTGAATACGCCGATAAGATGTCAAATGTGGATTTCTTTGAAGGATATCTTAATGAATACGGTAAGCTTCTTGTGGAAAACGATGCAATATCATTCTTTTCCAGGCTATAAACGGGACAAGGGGACAGATACCTTGTCCCTTTACTCTTTTATTATATCTTTTAAATAAGCTATAAAATCGGAGCGCAGATCCTCTCTTTTCAGAGCGAATTCAACTGTGGCCTGCAAAAATCCCAGTTTGTTCCCCACATCATAGCGTCTGCCAACAAAGTCATACGCATACATGGGTTCTGCCTTTGCCAGTTCACAAAGGGAGTCTGTCAATTGAATCTCACCGTTTTTACCGGGTTTTGCTTTTGCCAGATATGAAAATAAGGCCGGAGTAATTATATATCTTCCTAAAATAGCTATATTAGATGGAGCATGTTCCGGATCGGGCTTTTCAACCAGTGTCTTTACTTTGAATACCCTCTGGTCTATCTGCCTGCCTTCCACAATACCATATTTGGACACATCTTCATCGGCTACATGCTGTACACCTAAAATTGATGTTCCATATTCGTTATAGACATCTATCATCTGCTTCAGGCATGGCACTTCAGCATCCACAATATCATCACCGAGTAATACTGCGAAGGGTTCATTCCCGATAAATGATCGTGCACAATTAATGGCATGACCCAGCCCCTTGGCTTCTTTCTGGCGAATATAGTGTATGTTGGCTAAGTCTGCAATCCGGCGAACCTGCTCCAAAAGACCCTCTTTCCCCTTTTTTCTAAGCTCTTCCTCGAGCTCGAGGGATCTGTCAAAATGGTCTTCAATAGCCCGTTTCCCTCTGCCGGTAATAATAAGAATATCTTCTATCCCTGAGGCAATAGCCTCTTCAATAATGAATTGGATAGTAGGCTTGTCAACTATTGGGAGCATTTCCTTAGGCTGCGCTTTAGTAGCGGGCAAAAATCTGGTTCCTAATCCGGCTGCGGGAATTATCGCTTTTCGTACCTTCATACCTGATGCTCCTTTCATATTTCTCTTCGTCCTTCCAATGATTTATACAGAGTCACCTCATCAGCATACTCTAAATCTCCGCCTACAGAGATACCCTGAGCTATGCGTGTGGTTTTTACTCCTAACGGCTTTAATATTTTTGAAAGATAAACGGCTGTAGCCTCACCCTCTACAGTGGGACTGGTGGCAAGAATCACCTCTAAAACCTTCCCATTTGCCACCCGACTGATTAATGACTTAATATTAATATCATCGGGTCCAGTGCCATCCAGAGGCGAAATAAGGCCGTTTAACACATGGTAAAGCCCTTTGTATTCTCTGACCCTTTCCATAGCCACTACGTCTCTCGAATTTTGCACTACGCAAATAACAGTGTGATCTCGCTTTTCCGAGCCGCATATACGGCAAGGGTCCGTGTCGGTAAGATTGTGGCATATCGAACAATCTTTAATTTTTCGTTTGGCATCTACCAATGCTTTAGCAAAGCCGATAACTCTATCTTCTGATAAATTCAGAACATGAAAAGCAAGCCGCTGAGCGGTCTTTCGACCTATGCCCGGCAGCTTCTCGAATTCTTCTATTAATTTTTGTACCGGTAAAGCAAAGTAATCCATTTAGAATAACCCCGGTATATTTCCTAGGGATCCTGCAACTCCGCCCATGGTATTTTTAGCAAGCTCATCAGCCTGTCTCATAGCCTCGTTTACTGCGGCAAGAATCAAATCCTCCAAGGTTTCCACATCGTCAGGATCAACCGCTTCTTTGGAAATACGAACCTCACGAATTTCCTTCGCACCGGTAGCCACTACAGTAACCGCTCCGCCGCCGACAGTGGCTTCTACTGTTTGTTCAGCCAGTTCCTCCTGAGCCTTTGCCATATCCTGTTGCATCTTCTGGGCCTGCTTCATAAGATTGTTTATATTTCCTCCCATACCGCCCATGCCCTTGGGAAATCCACGTTTTGCCATACTTACTTCTCCTCCGCTAAAAACTAAACTTATAATTTAGTTATATTATAAAGCATTTTTAGATGGTTTAATACCCCATTCTTTTTTATAGTGTCAAGGGGACGGTTCTTTTGACAGCGCAGCTTTTCTAACCATTTCCCTATTAAGACCTAATTCTTCCGCAATTCCCCTGAGGGAAAGATTTGACTTTTTAATTATAAGATTTATTAATTCCTCCCTGAATTTTTTGTTTTGTGCGCTCTTCAGTTGAGGTTTTTCTATTTTATTCTTTTGTAAAAACTCAGCAATAAGCTGCTGTACGTTGGTAGCATCTATTTCTTTTTCATCGACTAGTTCTAGGAAGGTTTCATTACAGCTTTCTTGATGAAATTGTACGAATTCTTTCAATCCATCTACTTTATTGTTTGATATCATCCCGAAGATTTCATTTGATTCAACTAAGTCAGTTTTTTTATCCATGAATTCTTTATAACTACTCCAAGGATATTCGTCAAAAGAGCCTAAGCCAGCTTTTACCGGGTTTCTGTGCACATACCTTATAGCACAAAGTAGATACTTATCGTCCTCAATATTTTCACTTTTAAATCTACCCTGGAACACATGGCCTATTCTATTGTATTTCTTATTAAAATAATAGGCATAGCTGACCCCAATTCGCTTTACAATCCGTGATAAGGAATCTTCCCCTTCTCTGATTACTAAATGTATATGGTTATCCATAACACAATAGGCATAGAGGAAG
>JAAYTR010000046.1 GCA_012523685.1 Clostridiaceae bacterium
AAGGTATCAAAGTATATAAAACATTAGTTGGTAACTATATGACTTCAATTGAGATGGAAGGCTTTTCTATTTCCCTGCTGAAACTGGATGATGAATTAAAGTCATTATTGGATGCCCCGGTTGATACACCGGCATATAAAGTATAATCCCAAAGTGGGGTAGATAAAGATGGTAAATCAAGAGCAGGTTTTGAAAATAATAAGAAAAATGATAACTGTAATTAGAGAGCAGAAAGATTTTTTATCAGATCTTGATAATGTGATCGGCGATGGCGACCATGGAATTAATATGGCAAGAGGCTTTGACGAAATAGAGAAAAAAATTCCGGCATTAGAAGGAAAAGATATAGGAACTGTTATCAAAACAGCGGGAATGGCTCTTGTTTCAAAAGTAGGAGGGGCATCGGGACCTCTTTATGGTACCGCTTTCATGAAAGCAGGTGGTGTACTGGCCGGAAAATCGCAGATAGATATATATGACTTTTGTAATGCATTACAATCAGCAATTGATGGGGTAATGCTGCGCGGTAAATCTACAACCGGAGAAAAAACTATGCTGGATGCTATGGTTCCGGCTTATCAGGCAATTAAGAGAGAAATGGAAGAATCAAATGATGCAAAAAAAGCCATGGAAGCCGGTGTAGCTGCAGCAAAAGAAGGAGTTGAATATACTAAAAAAATCATTGCTACAAAAGGCCGGGCAAGTTATCTGGGGGAAAGAAGTATCGGGCACCAGGATCCAGGTGCTACCTCCTTTACAATACTACTTGAAGCTATTGCTTCAATGATTTAAAGGGAGGTCTTAATGGTTGGATTTGTAGTTGTTTCTCACAGTCATAACTTGGCAGAGAGCGTTGTTGAATTAACGCGTATGATGGCTGACGGAGTGCCGATTATTGGAGCGGGAGGATTAGAAGATGGATCATTTGGCACCAGCTTCGACAAAATCTCCAGGGCAATAGATAAGATCTATTCCGAGGACGGCATTATCATATTAGTTGATATGGGCAGCGCAGTTATGACGGCAGAAATGGTAATTGAGAGCATGGCAGACAGGACAATAAAGATTGCAGATTGCCCATTGGTAGAAGGTGCGATTGCAGGAACAATTGATTCTATCAGTGGGCTATCAATAAATGAAATATTAGACAACTTAACGGAGATTGGCTCCATAAAAAAATTATAAACAGTATTTGCCCACTGTTGGCTTATGGCAGTGGGCTTAACAGGCTAGATAAGAGAATAATAATTGGGAAAGGAAGTCTCATGAAAAGCTTTCAGTATATTATTTCTGACGAAGCAGGAATTCATGCAAGACCTGCTGGTTTGCTCGTAAAAGAAGTCAGGAAATTTAAAAGTAATATAACCATAATATGCAGGACGAAAAAGGCCGATCTTAAAAAGCTTATGGCATTAATGGGCATGGGTATCAGAAAAGGCGATAATGTTACTGTTGAAGTTTTCGGAGAGGATGAAGAAGAGGCGGCTTCTTATCTGCAAGACTTTTTTAAAAAGAATTTTTAATTGGAGATGAAGAATGATAATCATCCGCGGAAAAGTATTGAATGAAGGTATTGCAATTGGTAGAATCAGTTATTTTGAGCATACGTTTCAAGAAATAAAACCAAACAAAATAACAGATCCAAGTATAGAATTCAGTAAATTTGAAATTGCAAAAACAAAAGCTATTGAAGAATTAACTGAATTATATGAGAAAGCACGTATTGATGTAGGTGAAGATCATGCTATGATTTTTGATATTCACCGGATGCTGATGGAAGATGAAGACTTTATCAGCGCTATTGAAGATAAAATAAAGACTCAATATCTAAATGCCGGGTATGCCGTTTTTAAGACAGGGGAAGATTTTGCAGACAGTTTTGCCGCAATGGAAGATGAATATATGCAGGAACGTGCAATAGATATTAAAGATATTGTTAAACGTATCCTGAGTATATTAGACGGCAAAAAAAACGCGGGCAGCATTGAGGATATGTCAATAATCCTTTCACAAGAGCTAACCCCCAGTGAAACTATACAATTGGATAGAAAAAAGATTCTGGGGTTTGCAACAAAATACGGTTCTGCCAGTTCTCACACAGCGATTTTAGCAAGAGCAAAAAATATCCCGGCTGTTTCAGGTATTGATATTTCAAAAGAATGGGATGGAAAAACAGCAATTCTTGATGGCTATGAGGGGGCATTATATATTGAACCGAGTGACTCGATTCTTAAGGAAAAACAAAAAAGACAAAAGCAGGAACGGGATAAAAGAGAAAGGCTTTTTGCACTTAAAGGAAAAGAAAACATATCAAAATGCGGAAAGAAAATAGAGATTTTTGCAAATATTAATGATTTATCTGAAGTCGATGAAGCTGTAGAAAACGATGCAGGCGGTATAGGACTTTTAAGAAGCGAGTTTTTATATCTGGCAAAAGAGGCATTGCCAACGGAAGAAGAATTGTTTAATGCCTATAAAACAGTGGCGGAGAAAATGGGAGAAAAGAAAGTAATCATCAGAACACTGGATATTGGCGCTGATAAACTGACTTCCTATTTTGATCTTGAAAAAGAGGAAAACCCGGCATTAGGCTATCGTGGAATCAGGATATGTTTAACAAGAACAGAATTATTTAAAACTCAGCTTCGTGCCATCTACAGGGCAGGATATTATGGCAATATATCGGTTATGTTTCCCATGATTATATCCTGTCAAGAGGTAAGGAGAATAAAAGAGATAATAAATGAAGTAATGAAACAGCTGTCAGAGCAAAACTTACCGTATCGTAAACTTGAGCTGGGAATTATGATAGAAACGCCTGCATCAGTAATAATCAGTGATGAACTGGCAAAAGAAGTTAACTTCTTTAGTATAGGTACCAATGATTTAACCCAATATACTCTGGCAATTGACAGACAGAATCCCAGGCTGGAAGAGTTCTACCATCCGCATCATCCGGCTGTATTAAGATCTATTGAGACGGTCGTAAAAAATGGTCATAAAAATGGTTGTCAAGTCGGTATTTGTGGTGAGCTTGCGGCAGATACTTCTCTTACCGGGACTTTTATAAAAATGGGTGTTGATGAACTATCTGTTTCACCGGCTTTAGTATTGGGCATTCGCGAAAAAGTCAGAAGTATTGATTTAAGATAGGTCAATATTCATAAGTGGAATAATGATAAAAGACAGGACTGGCAAAAAACCTTGTAAAAAGTATTGAAATGTCCCCGGTTCTTGTTTATAATATGAAAGGACTTGGGGGTGTAGCTCACCTGGGAGAGCGCTTGAATGGCATTCAAGAGGTAAGGGGTTCGATCCCCCTCATCTCCACCAAAATTAAAATCTCTATAAACCGCTAATAATAATTGTTAGCGGTTTTTTATTGCATTTAGATAA
>JAAYTR010000047.1 GCA_012523685.1 Clostridiaceae bacterium
AAACCGTTATAACGACCGGAATAACCAACCCAGCATCTTTCGCCGTTCTTTCATTGAACTCCTTACAGAATCCCATGATATTAACGCCATGCTGGCCAAGGGCTGGTCCAACCGGTGGAGCAGGAGTCGCTTTTCCTGCAGCGAGCTGTAATTTTATATAGCCCAAAACTTTTTTTGCCATATAGTCCACCTCCCAGTAATCTTTCCTGATAATCGCTCAGGAATCTATTCCATAGCAAATACACTTATTTGTGTATCCGCATAAAGAATCAAATTAAAGTTTTATAATCTGGATAAAATCAAGTTCTACAGGGGTTTCCCTTCCAAACATCGAAACCATGACCCGGACCTTTTTCTTATCGAGACTGATCTCTTCAACTGTCCCGATGAATCCTTCAAGCGGTCCATCTATGACTCGGACGCTGTCACCGACTTCATAGTCAACAATGGTCTCAACTTGTTCAACACCCATCATTCGAACTTCATCGTCAGATAACGGCACAGGTTTGGATCCAGGACCAACAAATCCGGTTACACCACGGGTATTCCTCACAACATACCATGAGTCGTCAGTCATAACCATCTTAACAAGAACATAACCGGGAAATACCTTTTTAAGGGTAGCCTTTTTCTTGCCGTCTTTTATCTCGATTTGTTCTTCCATGGGAACTACAATATCAAGAATATAGTCCTGCATCTTTCTGTTTTCAACAATTTTTTCTATGTTGGCTTTCACCTTATTCTCATATCCAGAATAAGTATGAACAACATACCATTTTGCATCCTCTGTCATACATACTAAAGCGGTAACTTTCGTTCCGCCCTCCTTTTAGTCTCTTACTTTCCGAAAACAGCCCTGAATATAATGCCTAGTCCGGCATCTGCTAACCAAACAACCGCTCCGATAAATAAACAAGCTACAAACACAGTCAGAGTGTTGTTTAACAGTTGCTGCTTTGTTGGCCATATTACCTTTTTCATTTCGAGACGGATTTCCTTAAAAAATCTGCCTGCACGTTGGCCGAATTTTGCTTTTTGTTCAGTCATTTTTACAACTCCCTGTTAGATTTATTTTGTTTCCTTATGGGCTGTGTGTTTACGACAGAACCTACAATACTTGTTCATTTCAAGTCTGTCAGGATTATTTTTCTTATTCTTTTTTGTATCGTAATTTCTCTGCTTGCACTCACTACAAGCCATGGTGATTCTTACTCTCATTTTGAACACTCCAATGCTTACCTATTTAATTTACGCATAAAAAAAAACGCCTGCAAAGCAATAAAAATATTATCATATGCCTGGTTCAAAGTCAAGCATATTACATAAAAAAACAGAAAAAGGACGGGATTGCCCGCCCTGAAAACCAATTATTTTTGTAGAGCCGCCCTTTGCCTTCTTTCTTTCCATAGCACCCAGACAGGTGCGGCAAGAAATATGCTGGAATAAGCTCCTGTTATAACACCAATTAGCAGTGAGAAGCTAAAATTAATCAGCGAACTGATATTATTATTTACCGAGAAAATTAGCAATATAACAACAGCAATCAATGTGGTCACCATTGTATTAATTGACCGGTTAAGAGACTGATGTATACTTACATCCACTATACTGCCCAAATCGGTTTTCCGCATAAGCCTGGAATTCTCGCGAATCCTGTCATAGATTATAACAGTGTCATT
>JAAYTR010000048.1 GCA_012523685.1 Clostridiaceae bacterium
AATGAGAAAACGTTGTATGAAAATTTTAAATAATCTTAATTCAATTGATATATTGATTAAGAGTATTGCAAATAACCGCAGTTATAGATCCTGATGCAATAATAATCAAAACATCTATTGGTGCAAGTACTATACCTGCAATTCCAGTAAATAAAAATCCCGAACCAAAACGGTACAGATGACCGCTCAAAAGAATCATCTCACCTAAATACATAATAAATGTGACTACTAATGCTATAATCGACGGAATTAGTACCGAAAGCAATTTCTTCCTTTCAAGCAGGAATGAACCGGCGTATACTCCGGCTGTCACACCAAATACTGTAAAGAACATACTCATAAGTACCGCTGAGAGAGCAGACACAGTAATTTCTCCGTCCCTGAAAAATGCGGTAAAACAGGCTAAAATGCAGAGGCCGAGA
Organism: Clostridiaceae bacterium; assembly: GCA_012523685.1. Classification (GTDB taxonomy): domain Bacteria; phylum Bacillota; class Clostridia; order DSM-8532; family DSM-8532; genus DTU059. Next base: position 423 of record JAAYTR010000048.1, read on the forward strand.
AACAAAGCAGCAGATACTGACTGAATCACCAATGCTTTTTTTCTGCATTTATTTTTTGTAATAATCATTTGGGCAAAGCCATAAAAGCAATTTATCAGAGCAAGAATCAAAACCACGGAAATAATATAAAAATGGATTTTGAATGCCGGACTGTAATCTCCGATCAGCACATCAATTGCCCGCCACGTCCTAGTCCGATATTCTTCCGGCGGTACATAACACATGAACATCTGCCAATTCTCTAGAGTTGTCTTAACAGCGGATGTAACAATGACCTTGCTTTCAAGCAGCAATTCCGATGCAAAAAAGACACCTAACGATATAGCTGACGCTGATATTAATGCGAATTTTTTCATGTATTTTATTAAGGCTGGTAAAAGTAAAACAGCAATTATGACAGCCAAACTAATCGGCGTATATGGAATGATGTATTTCGGATAGTTTTCTGCTAAAACCGTTCCGTTCCTTACAATGTCAGAAACAACTTTTACACCCATATAGAGGGGATAAAACGATACAATAAGTACTCCAATCACAGAGAAAAGATAATACTTCTTAAAACTGGTCATTAATATCACTCCTCAAAGCGCAAATCAGTGTAAATTGATCTGTGCGGTATATAATCACCAAACCGGGAACTCAGCATTCCATGTATAATATCGTCCCAGGTCACCTTATCATCATTAACCAATACATATCTTACATACGAAGAGTAGATGGCCCTGTTGGTTTCCGCTTTTCCCTCATACCTCATCAGATATTTATATTCGGACTGATACAGCTTATCATCTTCGTAGTGGCTTACGCAGAATGTGTTCCCGTCATATACAAGTTCAAGTATATACATTGCCGGGTAATCGTCTTTTATGCTTTCATAATATGCTGGATCGTAATGCGACGGATCGCCTAATGTATAGTAGTGGACAACACGGATTTTACAGGGCGTTTTTTTTGCTGATAGTTTTACGAAGTTCTGCCAGATATTTTCTCCAAAGGTAACATCTCCGTCTTCCATCACAACATAACCATCATCCTTTGCATCCTCTAAAGTAAAGCTATCGGTAACTTCTTTCAAGTCCTCCCATTCAACAGGCGGCACCTTTCCGCAACCGGACAGGAAAACCACGAATAGCACTGCCGCAAAGAAAG
>JAAYTR010000049.1 GCA_012523685.1 Clostridiaceae bacterium
AAACTAATAAAGCTATTTTACCATATAATAGCTTAATAAAACTACCGATTCAATGATTCTGTGTCTATAGCATAATGACCTTACCTGTTATCGAAGATGTCCTCCTTATGGTATAATATTACTCTGTACTGTTTTATTTACATAGAAAGAATTGCGAGGTGTTGAAATGGAGTGCAGTGAATTACTGAAAAAGCTTAGTGATATCAGAGCTGTCGCCGGCAGAGAGAATATGGCAACTGAGAAGATAGCTGAGCTTTTTCGGGAGTATTGTGATGATGTAAACGTTGATGCGTTTTATAATGTAATAGGCTTTAAAAAAGGGCAGTCTGAAAATCCCAAAAATGTTCTGGTTACTGCTCACTACGATGAAATCGGGCTTATAGTAACAGGTATTGAGGACAGCGGTTTTTTACGTTTTACAGCAGTTGGCGGTGTTGATGCTAAGGTTATAGGAGCTTTGGAAGTTACCGTTCACGGAAAGGAAGATCTTTTTGGTGTTATCGGAGTAAAGCCGCCACATCTTATTCCTCCCGGTGATAAGGACAAAGGCATTAAAATGGAGGACATGAGAATTGATATAGGCTATGGCGGAGATAAGGCCAGAGAATTAGTAAGGATAGGTGATATGGTCTCATTTAACAGTCCGGCCCGGGAACTATTGAATAACCGGATTGCAGGAAAAAGCATGGATAACAGGAGCGGAGTGGCTGCTCTTATTGAAATATTAAAAGAGCTTCAGAAACTTAAACATGAGGATAATGTTTATGTTGTAGCTACAGTTCAGGAGGAGCTTGGCCTCATCGGTGCAATTTGTACCACATATAACATAAAAGCCGATCTGGGTATTGTAATAGACGTTTGCCACGGGGATATGCCCGATGCTCCAAGCGATGAGGCTTTTCCCTTAGATAAGGGGGTAGCGGTGGCCATAGGCCCCATAATAAGCCGAAAACATGCCAAGGAATGCATAAAGCTTGCAGGTGAAGAAAATATACCTTATCAAATAGACCCGGAAGCTGGAGATACCGGAACAGAAGCGGCGGTACATGCCGTTGCAAGAGAGGGAATCCCGGCAATACTTCTCTCTGTTCCTTCCAAATATATGCATACAACTGTGGAAATGGTTTCTGTTAATGATGTTATTTCTACAGGCAGACTGGCAGCACGCTATATAGCAGGGAGGTCGAAGGAATGAAAGAAGCATTGAATAATTTAAAAAAACTTACCGCCCTGGATGGTGTATCGGGCGAGGAAAAGCCGGTAAGGGACTATATAATTTCAAAAATAAAGGATTATGTTGATGAATATTATGTTGATAATCTTGGTAATCTGATTACCTATAAAAAAGGTACAGGAAGCGGTCCCAAAGTGATGTTAGATGCACATATGGATGAGGTTGGACTAATAATCACACTCATAAACTCTGATGGTTTGTTAAAATTTCGTACTATTGGTGGAATTGAAGCCAGGGTACTGGTTGGAAAGCGCGTGAGAATAGGAGAAAACGGTGTCCCGGGGGTAATCGGATATAAACCTCTGCACCTTCAAAACTCTAAAGAAAGAGGGGGGACTGTTGATAAAAAGCAGCTTACAATCGATATTGGAGCAAAGAATAAGGAACAGGCCGAGTCAAAGGTTGAAATCGGTGACCTGGCTGCATTTGAATACGATCCGGTAGAATTCGGGAATAATAAGATGATGGCTAAGGCTCTGGACAACAGGGTAGGCTGTGCCGCTCTCATTGAGCTTTTGAAGCATAAATATGAAAGTGACATATACGGTTGTTTTACAGTACAGGAAGAAATCGGTCTAAAGGGTGCTAAAACTTCAACATTCCAGGTTCAGCCTGATATTGCTCTGGTGCTGGAAGGTACTACATGCTATGATGTTCCTGATACTAAAGAATACGGTATGAGTACTGTTTGCGGAAATGGTCCCGCAATTACTGTTATGGACAGGTCAGTAATTGCAGACAAGGATTTGCTTAAGCATATAAATGAAACCGCCAAACTGAACGGGATACCTTATCAGTTTAAAAAAACAATTACCGGTGGTACAAATGCAGGGAGAATTCAGGCCGGTGGCACAGGAGTAAAGGTAGCAGTAATAGCTGTTCCATGCAGATATATACATTCTCCCGTATCCGTTATGGATATTAATGATTTTGAAAACATGATAAAGCTTGCGAAGAAAGTACTGGAGACACTTCCAACATCAATTACCCTTTATCGCGAACAAGGAGGAAAAGTAAATGTTTGATATAATAAATAAACTAACAAATACCTTTGGCCCATCGGGAAATGAGAGAAAAGTAGCTGATTTAATAGGCGATATATTAAAAGGTAAGGTTGATGAGATTAAAACCGATGCCCTGGGAAATCTGATATGTATTAAAAAAGGCAGTGGTAAGAAGATTATGTTAGCCGCCCATATGGACGAAATAGGTATTATTGTCTCCTATATTGATAAAAAAGGTTTTTTAAGATTTAGTGGTGTAGGAGGGATTAATCCCTTTGTTATACTGGGTCAGCGTGTAATCTTTGAAAATGGGACTGTGGGTGTTATTTGGTATGAGGAAAACATTGATGATATAAAGAATATAAAGCTTGAAAAAATGTATATTGATATAGCAGCTAAATCACAAGAAGATGCAGAAAAGCTTGTAAGTGTCGGAGATATGGCCGTATTTGAATCCGGAACAACCCTGCAGAACGGACGAATCATATCCAGATCAATGGATAACAGAATCGGATGTGCTATTCTTGTGCAGACAGCTTTAAATCAGCCTGAGACTGATAATGAAATATATTATGTCTTTACGGCACAAGAAGAGGTTGGACTAAGAGGAGCCCGGACAGCTGCTTATGGGATTATGCCGGATTTGGCTTTAGCAGTGGATGTTACAACAACAGGAGATACACCTGAATGTAAACCTATGACTGTGAATATTGGAGACGGACCAGCAATAAAAATTAAAGACAGAAGCGTTATTGCCCATCCTGAGATTAAAGACCGCTTAATAAAATGCGCAGAGGAGTATAATATTCCTCATCAGTTCGAAATCCTGGTTCATGGTGGTACCGATGCAGGGAGCATACATACCACCGCAGGAGGAATCCCCTCGGGGGGAGTAGCTGTTCCCACAAGAAATGTTCATAATTCAGCCGAAATTGTTGATATGAAAGATGTGGAAAACGCAGTGAAGCTTATTGAAGCCTTTATTCGTTGACCTGTCATTTGCTGCGGTAAAGCCATATTGAATTTCACATGTAATATCATTGTTGGCCTTTATGTCATTCTGAGCAAGCGAAGAATCTTATCATTAACGTGAAAGATCCTTCGACTCTGCTACGCTTCGCTCAG
>JAAYTR010000050.1 GCA_012523685.1 Clostridiaceae bacterium
GGCTGGACTGTAAAGCATTCCGATGGAAACATATATTTAAATCCCGGTATACCCGAGGCAAGGCAGCTGATTATCAACGGTGTTCTTGAAATAGTCGAGAACTATCCGGTTGATGGCATTCATTTTGACGATTATTTTTATCCTGATAAAAATTTTAATGATAGCGAAACCTATAAGAAGTATAACACTTCCGGGAAAAGCCTGGATAACTGGCGCCGTGACAATGTTAATACGCTTGTCAGGGATGTTTATACTGCCATAAAGAGCACAGGAAAAAGCAATGTCCGTTTTGGAATTAGTCCTTTTGGAATATGGGCAAATAAAGACAGCCACCCTTTGGGGAGCGATACCAGGGGGCTCCAATCCTATTTCAGCCATTATGCCGATTCTCTTTACTGGATTAATAATGGAATTATCGACTATATCGTACCTCAGATCTATTGGAATATAGGTTATTCCATCGCAGATTACAAAAAGCTTTCAGCATGGTGGGAGAATGCAGTTTCAGGTACCGGCGTAGACCTTTATATTGGTCATGCTGCATATAAGGCCGGAAATCCCGACCCCAAAAGTCCATGGTATGGAACAGCTGAAATAGAAAGACAACTGTTAATGAACGATTCCAGTAAAATTATTAAAGGCAGTGTATTTTTCAATTATAATGTCATGGCTAAAAATGCTGCTCTTACCAATACAGTAAAGACAGTCTTTGACCGACGGGACGGCAAGACACCAAAAGTCAACGTTAAAATCTCCCGTCCAACCTCGGGCATTACCACAAGCATGACATCATTTTATATAAACGGAGAATCAGATCCCTCACAGCCGCTTTATCTAAATGGCAAGCTTGTAGAGAATCGATCTCCCAAAGGTTATTTTGGAGTACTTGTTCCACTTTCTGTAGGTAAAAATACCTTTACCCTTTCTCAGACCGGTTCAAGCGATACCTGTACCATTACGAGGACAGCCTCAGGTTCTGAAAAGATGAGTTCAGTAGAAATACCGTCAACCTCTGTATTCCCTCAATCCCAGGAATACCGGATGCCCGGAGAAAAAATTACACTTACTTGTCAGGCTCCTGCAGGAGCAACGGTTACAGTTAAACTGAACGGAAAAACCTATTCAATGAAACAAGTCTCAGGACCAACCAATCCCTCGGGGCTGTATAAGGCAACATATTCTGTTGAATATACCATGCCCTCTTTTAGCGGCACACCACGGAATATAAATCTTGGGGCACCTGTTTATACAGTTAATTATAAAGGCACAGTAAGAACAAAAAGTGCTCCCGCAAATATCGGGGTAATAATGAAGGGCTCACCCTACTATGCCGAGGCTGCTTATGATGTAGTTGACACATATAATGCTCCTGTTTCAGGTAATGGTGCAGCTTATGAGCTATATAAAGGTATGGTTGACTCTGTAACAGGTATGACAGGAAGCTATGCAAGACTATCATCAGGCCAGTGGGTATTTAAGGACAAAGTAAGAATTTACAGCCAGGCCGCTCCAACAACTCCGGTTGTAAGAAGGGCAACCTATGAAGCCGGAAAAGATAACGATGTCTTCGAGCTTACAATGACATCATTGGCTGCGGCAATAGTATCCTATGACGGACAAAATGTTGTTCTCAATGTTTCTGCACCAGCCTCTGCAGCTTTGCCGAAGCTTCCGAACAATTCAATTGTTTCTGACATAAAGTCCTCCACAAGTATTTATGCAACAGAGTATGTACTTACCAGAAAAGACAATGCTATAATCGAAGGCTACTATGTAGAAAAAACAGATACGGGCATTAAATTAGTGCTTAAGCGCAAACCTGAAGTACAATCATTAACAGAGCCTTTGAAAGGCATTACAATCATGCTTGATGCCGGTCACGGAGGCAGCGATCCGGGAGCAATCGGTCCATTGGGAACCCGATATTCCGAGAAAGATATTAACCTTGCTCTTGCAATCAAGCTTAAAAAAGAACTGGAGACTCAGGGAGCAAATGTTTTAATGACCAGAACAGATAATTCAACCATTTCACTGGCAGACAGGCTTACTGCTTCCAGAAATGCAAGACCGGATATGTTTATATCTCTCCACGCCAATAGTATGCCCGATAATGTTGATATCTCGAAAATCAGCGGATTTTCAGTTTTCTACAGGGAGGTTTTGTCAAAGCCTGCGGCACAGCTTGTCTACGATACAGTTATTAAGGAGCATGGCAAAAACAAACACGGGGTGAATAAAAAGAACTTCTATGTAACGCGGAATACCTGGGCTCCCTCATTCCTGATTGAAAGCGATTTTGTGCCAAATCCTATGGCATTTGAGTGGCTTACAAATGACGCGGAACAAACCAAATTTGCAAAAACTATTTCTTCGGCAATTGTAAAGTATTATATGCAGTAATTTATTTAATATATCCAAAAATAGATGCCTCCACCTTCTATGGTTGGAGGCGTTTCTATTGTATTTATATGGTCACCAGATGGCGAAGCTTCTCAATGGTTTTTTTGCCTATTCCCTTAATATTGTCCAGTTCTTCTATGGACTTAAATGGGCCGTTGGCATTGCGATAATCAATAATGGCTTTTGCTTTTACCTCCCCGATATAGGGTAAAGCCATAAGCTCCTCTATTGATGCTTTATTGATATTGACCCTGGCCGGTTTAACGGTTAATTCTTTTCCTTGAGGTTCTTCTGCTGTTTTTTCGACTGGAGATGCACTTTTCTTCCTTTCACTCTCAATTCCAAGAATTTCAGGGCTTTCCAGCGTTTTAGCAGGCAGTTCTTCCGATTCTCCAATCAATGCTTCATCCTCTGAAAATGATATCCAACAGCGTCTTAATGAGGAGAAATTTGACAAGATAAGAACCGCAAATAAAAACAGAATTAAACATGGTACTGCTAAAAATTCCCATGCAATGCTATAGGTTTTTCCCTTAACATTAATATCCACTGTTTGCTCCTTATTCCACATTATTGTTGTCTATATTATGACATATTTTTTAATAAAATCAAGATAAAGTAAGTCATATCTGGAAACTAATGGACATACCCTCAGGCTTGAGTTTATAGCAGATGTACTTTATAATAAAAACTGAATGAAATTATGATGATTATTTTAATTCAATACTTTTCATTTAAAGATCTATAAATTTAACTTAAGATAAACTAGGAGCTGATTTTTTGAAAGTAAAATCTTTTACAATATATATTCTAATAATCATAATCTTGACCCTTTCAATTCCCATACCGGCTCTCGCCGAAACAGCACCAGATCTTACTGCTAAAGCATATATTCTTATAGAAATGGAAACCGGCCAGGTCTTAGCAGAAAAGAATGCAGACGAACGTCGTTCTCCTGCAAGTACAACAAAAATCATGACTGCATTGGTTGCATTGGAAAATGCGAATCTTGATGATGAAATGACAGCCTCAGAAAATGCCATAAACAGTGTTCCATATGATTATGTTACAGCTGGCATAAAGGTTGGAGAGACTTTAAAATTTAAGGATTTACTTGATCTGATGATGATTACATCAGCCAATGAAGCAAGCAATGTCATTGCTGAGAATGTCGCAAAAGACGGAACTCTGCAGGGCTTTACAGAACTTATGAATTTAAAGGCTGCTGCTTTAGGTTTGGACGGTACCCACTTTACAAATTCCAGTGGTAAAGAGGAAGAGGATCACTATACTACAGCTAGGGATCTTGCTAAATTATCCCGGGAAGCCATGAAGCTGGATACCTTCAGAGAAGTTGTCGGACGAACAGAATTTACATTGCCGGACACAAACTTAAGAAAAAGCAGCGAATGGAAGGCCGGTCATCTGACATATACTAATGAACTTCTCAGGTCGCACTCAAGATATTATTCTAAAGTAACCGGGATAAAAACCGGATATACTGATTTAGCCGGACTATGTTTAGTTGCTTCGGCTGTCAATCCTGATGGGCTTGAGCTGATTTCTGTTGTTCTCGGAGCAGAGGATAAAACTCATCAGTTTGAAGATTCACAAAAGCTTTTGGAATACGGCTTTAAAAACTTCAGTTATCAACAGCTGACTAAAAAAGGAGAGTATGTTAGCAGGTTTGAGGTTGCAGATGCTGTAGACGGCAAGAAGGTTGAGATTATTACAAATAATGATTTCAGCCATATTCTGCCATTAGACGAAGAAGTGCGCAACCAGAAGCTAAAAGTTATAAAAACCTTCAACGAACCATTTATAGCACCTATTGAGCAGGGCCAGACAGTAGGTAAAATAGAATATATCTATGATGGAAAGTCAATCGGAGTTGTAGAGCTTGTCTCAAAAGAGGCAATAGAAAAAACCACAATAGCAATATTGCGTGACAAGTATAAAGAAATAATAAATGACGAACGTTTTATATTTGGTGTAAAAGCAGCCGGATTGGCTATTGTCGCCATATTTATACTTGGATTTATATTGCGGTTAATAAACAGAAAAAGAAGAAGACGCTTTAATTACTATTCTTCAAGGAAAAACAATTACAGGTTTAGAGATTACAGGTAAAATATATTAGCTTCTTTGTATGCCGGTTATGTTAGCGAAGGATCTTGCCAGACAGCATATAAGATCCTTCGACTTTGTTACACTTCGCTCAGGATGACAAGAATGTGCGTTCCCCGGGTTCTATTTCGACTATAACAGGGATTATCATTGGTTTTCTCATTGTTCTTCTATACAAGAAATTACTGAGTTCATCCTTTATTGAATTCTTTATTGTTGTAAAACTGCCGTTCTTTTTGCCGGCATTTTTTAGTATAACATCCTTCGCTATACTTCTTACCTCTTCAATCAGCTCTTCGGATTCCTTCATATAGACGAAACCTCTTGACATAACTTCTATACCGGCCAGCAGGTTTCCCTTTTTATCCATAGGTGCTATAACCATCATTAACCCGTCCTCGGATAGAATCTTTCTGTCTCTTAAAACAACATCCCCTACATCGCCTACCCCCAGACCATCAACAAGAATTCCGCCCGATTGAACACTGCCATTGAGATTGGCTGTTTTGGCTGTCAGCTCCAACACTTTACCATTTTGCATGATAAAGATATTTTTCTCGTCCATGCCAAGTGACATGGCAAGCTTTGCATGCTTTTTCAGCATCCTGTATTCTCCATGACCGGGCATAAAATATTTCGGCTTTGTCAGACTAATCATGAGTTTGAGTTCTTCCTGTTTTCCATGGCCTGAAACGTGAGTTTCAGAAAGAGAATCATAAATTACATCGGCGCCTTGCTTAAACAGGTCATCAATAACCTTATAAACGAGCTTTTCGTTGCCGGGTATGGGATTTGCCGAGATAATAACCAAATCTCCTTCAGTTATCATAACCTTCTTGTGGGTCGATGCAGCTATGCGGGCTAATGCAGACATAGGCTCACCCTGGCTGCCGGTTGTAATTATAACAACCTGCTCGGGATTGAGATTTTTTATTCTGTCAATATCAATCATGGTGTCTTCAGGAATTGTTAAATATCCGAGTTTTTTTGCAGTATTAACTACATTGAGCATGCTTCTTCCAACCAATGCGACTTTCCTGTTATATTTAACAGCGGAATTTATAATTTGCTGAACTCTGTGGATGTTAGATGCAAAGCTTGCTACAATAATCCTGCCTTTAGTCCCTCTGAAAATATTATCAAAGGTATCTCCTACTGTTCTTTCCGACATTGTGTAACCCGGCCTTTCCACATTGGTGCTGTCTGAGATAAGCAACAGGACTCCCTTTTTGCCCAATTCGGCAATACGTGCAAGGTCGATAGGTTCACCCTCAATGGGTGTCTGATCGATTTTAAAATCACCTGTATAAAACACCATCCCGACAGGGGTATTTATGGCCATTGCTACAGAATCGGCAATACTGTGGTTGGTGTGAATAAACTCAACCGAGAAAGGGCCTAATTGTATTGTCTGGCCGGCTTTTATTATGCGAAGATCAGCCGATTCAGTCATTTCATGCTCTGCAAGCTTGTTTTCGATAAGACCAATAGTTAACTCCGTACCGTATATTGGTACATTTATCCGTTTCAGCACATACGGAATAGCTCCAATATGATCCTCGTGTCCATGAGTAACCAAAATTGCATGAACCTTATCAATATTTTTTTCTAAATAATTTACATCCGGAATAACAAGATCTATACCGAGCATTTCATCCTCGGGGAATGCAAGTCCGCAATCCACAACGATAATATTTTCTCCGTATTCAAATACAGTCATGTTTTTTCCGATTTCCTCCATACCTCCCAGGGGTATGATCTTTAGTTTATTCTTTCTTTTTGCTGTCACGTTAAACCTCCGTAGTATATAGTTTTGTCAGTTTTATATATTTATGCTCGAATATAATGCCCTAAAATCAATGTAATCCTTACTTTCATATCCCTGCGTCAGGAAAGGAACCCTTTTTGAAACCCCCAAACCGTTTAACTAAAGAATTCCACCGGATTAGCAATAATAATTACAGAGCTTAATCCAAGCAAATTTAATCTAAATAAAAGAGCACACCCGCCCTTAAACATTCAAAATAACCTATAATAATTGCATAGATTCGAGTATAATAATCATATGCTTATTTATTTATACCATATATTGTATTATTTCACCAGTAACACTTTTTTGGAGCATACTTTATGAAAATTAGTCTACCCAAAAATATTGCCAGTATAATCGCAATTATTAATAACAACGGTTATAAAGCTCATATAGTAGGTGGTTGTGTTCGTGATATACTCATTAATAAAATTCCTACCGATTGGGATATTACCACAAACGCAAGCCCCGCTGTTATAAAAAGCCTGTTCCCAAAGACTATTGATACAGGTATTAAACATGGTACCGTTACAGTTCTGCAGGATAACATACCCGTTGAAGTAACCACCTGGCGCAAAGAAACCAGCTATAGTGACCATCGGCATCCTGACAGCATTTGCTTAGCAGATTCTTTAGAGGATGATCTTTCCCGCAGAGATTTTACCATGAACGCCATAGCTTACCATCCCCTGGAAGGTCCCGTCGATCCATTTAATGGCTTTTCGGATATAAAAAACAGAATAATTCGCTGTGTGGGAAACCCCTCTGAACGATTCTCAGAGGATGCTTTAAGAATGCTAAGGGCAATTCGTTTCTCGGCTCAGTTGGATTTTGATATCGATAACTTTACATTTACAGCCATTAAAGAGCTCTCCGGTTATATTATCCATATAAGCAAGGAGCGAATTCAAGGCGAAATAAATAAAATTCTCGAAGCCAAATCTCCCCAAAAGCTTTCTTTGCTTTGGGACTCAGATCTCAGTAAAATAATATTTCCACAAATCAGGAGTGTTCCAGATATCTGGTATGATTTAATAAAACACTTTATCGGCTCAGTAAACCAGAAAGAAATACTTTTATCTTTATTATTCTATCTCGCATGTAAACCCGACCCGGCTTCTTGTGCCGAAGAATATTTAACGGGTAATAAATATGATAATAAAACACAACGCATTATAAAGAATCATATCAATTGTCTTAACGGCATTGGTCCGCTAACCCGGAGGAATGTTCGAAAAGCGGCCTCTGAATACGGTACAAGTGTAACAATGAACACGCTTAAAATATTAAAAATTATTCGACCAATAGATAATAATAAGCCTGTATTCCTCAATCACATATATAGCGATGCGATACCTGTTATTCCTGCCATATCAGGCAATGACTTAAAAAGCCTGGGTCTTGCCGGGAGGGCAATAAAGGACATGCTGGATATCCTGCAAATGTGCCTCTACGAAAATCCGGACTTAAACGGCAATGAAATCTTAATTCAAATAGCAAAAAGTATATTAACTACCAGCCGGCTATCAGGTAAATGAGTTAAAAAGAATAAGGGTTGTCATTAACAACCCTTATCCTATATAACTATAACTAAGTTATCTTACTTATGCTTTGCCTGCACATCCCAGAACATTAATCAGTTTATTGGTAACAAGTTTCTTTATCTCTGCACGTGCTGGACCCAAGTACTTTCTGGGGTCAAATTCGCTGGGATTCTCAACAAATACTTTACGGACAGCTGCTGTCATAGCAAGACGAAGATCCGAGTCAATATTTATTTTACATACTGCCATGGAAGCAGCCTTTCTCAGCATATCCTCAGGAACGCCTTTTGCACCGGGCATGCTCCCGCCAAATTTATTAATCATGTCAACATACTCCGGAATAACCGAAGATGCTCCATGAAGAACAATTGGGAAACCGGGCAGTCTTCTCCCGACCTCTTCGAGGATATCAAAACGCAAATGGGCTTCACCAGTGAACTTGAATGCGCCATGACTTGTTCCGATAGCAATAGCTAAGGAATCCACTCCGGTACGGCTGACAAACTCTTCAACCTCTTCAGGTTTGGTGTAAGAGGAATCTTCAACCGAAACATTAATATCATCCTCAACACCTGCAAGACGTCCGAGCTCACCTTCAACAGTTACACCATGTGCATGAGCATATTCAACAACCTTCTTGGTGAGAGCAATATTCTCTTCGAAAGGAAGATGTGAGCCATCTATCATAACAGAGGTAAAACCTCCGTCAATACATGACTTACAAAGTTCAAAACTATCACCATGATCAAGGTGAACAGCTATAGGAAGATCAGTTTCAACAAGAGCTGCCTCGATTAATTTCATAAGATAAGTATGATTTGCATACTTTCTTGCACCGGCAGAAACTTGGAGAATAAGGGGAGAATTAGTCTCCTTCGCTGCTTCAGTTATTCCCTGAACGATTTCCATGTTGTTTACATTGAAGGCCCCGATTGCATATCCGCCTTCATATGCCTTCTTGAACATTTCAGTAGTATTTACAAGTGGCATAAAATTCAACTCCTTCTGTATAAGTTTTGTGAAAAAAATCACAGTCAATCAGTATAATTGTATCAGAATCAAGCTATAAAGCAAGATAAACTATAAAGTAATCCGGTATGTATATCCTTATATAAGAATATCTGCATCAAGAACTTCTTCAATACTATAATTGTCTTTTTCAGCAAATTTAACTCTTACTGATGAAATATTTTTATCATAAGGAACAAAATAAATAATACCTTGTGAACGAATATCTATTCTTATTCTGTCAAATATATCTGTCTGCATTATGCTGATAATATCAATCAGATAATCCACAGGATTATGGTTCGTTTTAGCTTTTACAACTATAGGCAGGCCTCCGGTATTCTCAGGCGGATAAACGGTTACATTGACACTTCCGGGTTCCAGCGGGTTTTGTGTCGGATATAATATATCCCTTTCAAACATTGCTTTCTTCATAATAACTCCCCTTATCGAAGGCAATACTTTCCTCACCCTCTCATATAGTTTACAATAACAGCAACTTTGTTACAAGTTTTTTTAATCTGTCATAAAGCTAAAATATATACTGTTGTGTCAGCTGTATGCAGCTTCAAAATCAGCTAATAACCTGTTGTATAATTCTTTTACATTTTTCTCAAGTTCTTCTTTGCTGCCATTATTCACAATTACTTCATGAGCCAGAGCCTTATATTCATCCTGAGTAAGCTGAGAAGACATCCGGGCTTCTGCATCCTCACGCGACATATTTCTTCTTTTCATCAAACGCTTAATCCTGATTTCATCATCACTCACAACAACCCACACCTTGTCAGCCGCATCTAAAAATCCTTCCTTGACAGGGATAGGAACATCCAGAACCACTGTTCCCTTATAACCGTATTCCCGCATGGCAGCCAATTTCTCTTTTATAACAGCTAAAACCTCTTTGTGAATAATTTTTTCAAGAATATGTTTCTTTTCCTTCGATAGAAACACTTCATCGGCAAGTCTTTTCCGGTCTAATGAATTATCATCCAGGAGAAAATCCTCTCCGAAGGCTTCTTTAATTTCCAGCCATGCCGGTTTATAAGGTTCCACAACCTGCCTTGCAATTAAATCGGCATCAATAACAATTGCCCCCAGCTCTTTCAAAATAGCTGAAACAGAAGATTTTCCCGCTCCTATTCCACCTGTTACACCTATTACCAGCATTTAAAACTTCTCCACTTATAAATTATTATTTTGCTTCAAACCAGGTTGAACCTACAGATACATCTGCCACAAGCGGAGCTGACAATTCAGCAGCCGACTCCATATTAGTTTTTACAATTTCTTTTACCTGTTCAACCTCATCTATGGCTGTTTCTATAATAAGTTCATCATGTACCTGCAGTATTAGTCTGGATTTAAGATTATTTTTCTTTAATTCATGCCAAACCTTTACCATGGCAATTTTTATTATGTCGGCGGCACTTCCTTGTATGGGAGTATTCATGGCAACTCTTTTTCCAAATTCCCTGACCTGATAATTAGGAGATTTCAGCTCAGGTATATGCCTTACCCTGTGAAACATGGTTTCAACATATCCCTTCTCTTTACCGAACTTCACTGTATTTTCCATGTAATCCCTTATCCTCGGGTAGGTTGACAGATAGTTTTCAATATATCTGGCAGCTTCTTTCCGGCTAACACCTATATCCTTGGCCAGTGAAAAATCTCCGATACCATATATAATTCCGAAATTTACAGCCTTTGCACTTCTCCTCATATCCGGGGTTACATTATTCATGGATACATTAAAAACCTGAGAAGCGGTGAGGGTATGAATATCTATCCCATCCCTGAATGCATTTTGGAGAACCTCATCACCGGTTATATGCGCCAAAACTCGTAGCTCTATCTGGGAGTAATCAGCATCGACAAAAACATAGCCGTCTTTTGGTATGAAAGCCTGTCTTATCTCCCTTCCCAACTCGGTGCGTACGGGAATGTTCTGGAGATTTGGCTCAGTGCTGGAAATTCTGCCGGTGGCTGTAACTGTCTGATTAAAGCTTGAATGTATTCTTCCTGTTTCCGGGTTTATTTCCTTTACCAGTCCTTCCGCGTAGGTTGATTTCAGCTTTGTCAATTGCCTGTATTCAAGGATGCAGGGAATTATTTCATGGCTGTCAATAATCTCATTCAATGAATCTGCATCTGTAGAATAGCCGGTTTTTGTTTTTTTCACGGCCTTTAAACCCATCTTTTCAAATAGTATTACCCCCAACTGCTTAGGAGAATTTATATTAAACTCTTCGCAAGCCAGCATATAAATTGTTTGCTCAAGGGATTTAATGCGATAATCAAGACGAGCTCCATACTCTTCCAGATATTGCTTATCAACTCTGAATCCATAATACTCCATGCTCCCAAGTACAAGTGAAAGGGGTAGCTCCACATCATAAAAAAGGTAGTTCTGTTTACTTTTATCAATAATATCCTTTTGTTTCTCATAAATTGCCCTGAAGGTTGAAATGGCTTTGCCTAACAGCTCAACAGGGTTTTCTTCAACCTGCTCCAGTTCAATTTGCCTGCCCTTTCTTTTCTTTTCCTTTGGCATCTCTACTTCAATACCGAGGTATTTTCTCGATAAACCCGGAATAGTGTAGCTGCTTGCCAGCGCATCAATAAGATATTCGGCTATCATTAAATCGAAAAGTTGACAATGAATTTCTGTATTATGGTACAAACACCATGTGTACAGCTCCTTGATATTATAACTGATCAGGGTGATATCTTCAGACTCAAGTATAACTTTAACAGCTTTTGCCAGGCTGATTTCATCAATAGTCTCTGTTGAAGCAAAATAGTACTTTTCTTCAGTTCCTATACCTATAATCTCCAGCATGTTCCCAACGCGGCCTGTCTTCTTGAAGACAGGCAGAATCGAAAGCAGTTTTTCACGGGATAATTGATTCACAATTTTTTCAAAGGACTCAAGATTGCTAATAGTCTCACAACATATAGCTTCTTGTATTTCCTGCTCATCTCCGGAGCTTTCCAGCCCCATTTTTTTAATAAATGAGTTAAACTCCAAATCCTTGAAAATGGTCAGAAGCTCATCCTTATTAAAATCTTTTCGTTTGAAATCATTGATATCTGAAAACCCGTCTTTTTCCCGAATTATAGTTCCTAACTCCCTGCTGAGATAGGCTAA
>JAAYTR010000051.1 GCA_012523685.1 Clostridiaceae bacterium
CTAGGGGCGCTTTTTTAATGGAGAAGAACTATGGAATACAGAGAACTGGGCAATACAGGTCTTATAGTATCAAGGCTTTGCTTTGGCGGATTGGTAATAGGCCCTTTACAAAAAAATCTAAGTGTTGAGGAAGGCGGAGAAGTAATTGCCGAAGCCTTACGGCTTGGTGTTAACTTTATAGATACCGCTGACTTGTACAATACATACCAGCATATTAAAAGGGCTATTGATATAACCGGAATTACGCCCGTGATAGCCTCAAAATCTTATGCGTATGACATAGAGGGAGCAAAAAAAACCGTTGACAGAGCATTGACTGAGCTTGGGATGGATAAAATAGACTGCTTTCTTATGCATGAACAGGAAAGTGAACATACTATAAGAGGCCACCGTGAAGCTCTGGAATATTATCTTGAACTTAAAAAGCAGGGTGTTATAAAAGCGGTAGGAATATCTACTCATCATATTGCCGCTGTCCGGGCAGCAGCAAAAACTCCTGAAATTGATGTCATTCATCCTATTACCAATATAAACGGGCTGGGTATTTGCGACGGAACAATGGAAGAAATGCTTGAAGCTCTAAAAGAGGCTTATGATAATGGTAAAGCAATCTACGGAATGAAGCCCTTCGGAGGAGGAAATCTTCTGCATTCCTTTAAAGATTGCCTTGAGTTTGTTACATCAATACCATATCTGCATTCAATAGCACTTGGAATGCAAAGCATTGAAGAGGTTCGTATGAATGTAGAGCTCTTTAATGATTTGAAGAATGCAGGAGAAAAGATTAAAGATTATCAGCCCGTAAACAAAAAGGCTCTCCATGTGGATTTTTGGTGTGAAAAATGCGGAAAGTGCGTAAGACGATGTAAACAGAATGCTCTGTCACTGGAGAACGGAAAGATCTCGGTTGATTATGAAAAATGCGTGCTGTGCGGGTATTGTTCAAGCAGCTGCCCTGCTTTTGCCCTAAAAATATATTAAAAGGTCCCGATTTGTTCTGTAAGTAAAGGCAGAAACAACAGTAATTAAATGAGCAAAATAATTGATTGAATGCGGCATAAAATCATCAAAATTAATGTTGACAAGAGCATAAGCATAAAATATAATTAGCATAACTTAATACAGTACAATCTTCAGGGCAGGGTTAATTTCCCTACCGGCGGTGATGTGTAAATTCACGAGCCCGCGAGCTGTTCTAGCATGATCCGGTGAGATCCCGGAGCCGACAGTAAAGTCTGGATGGAAGAAGATTATAGAAAATATTAACTATAGTTCCCTGAGCTTGCTTTGGGAACTTTTTTAATACTTTTAGCCTCGGATTGTATTGTAAAAACAAATTAAGGAGTGTTGTTTTTATGAAATTTGGGGTCAGAAAAATGTGTACTATGGCTATATTAGCCGCATTATCAGTGGTATTGATCATGCTGATCCACTTTCCCATTATACCTGCCGCGCCATGGCTTGAATATGATCCGGCAGATATACCAATCTTAATTGGCGGGTTTGTTTACGGCCCGATAGCAGGTTTTATTATTACTGTTGTCGCATCATTTATTCAAGCCGTTACAGTAAGTGCGGCCAGCGGATGGGTAGGCTTTGTGATGCATGTTATTTCTACAGGAACTCTGGTTTTGGTTTCATCAATTATCTACAATTACAATAAAACACGAAAGGGAGCTTTGATTGCTCTGATTGCGGGATGTATCGCCATGACGGCAATCATGATCCCCACTAATCTTTTCTTTACCGTAAGATATTGGGGACAGCCTCTTGAAGTTGTTAAAGCCAGTATTATACCGATTATTATTCCCTTTAATCTTATAAAATCGGCAGGGAACTCTCTCATTGTAATGCTAATTTACAAAACTATGAGAAGAATTGTAAAGTAAATTCTTGTGCTAAAATGGTATATCTTTAGTTTGGAATAAAGTCATACGTTAATGTAAAAAATAACACGAAATACAGTGGTTTGTAATCAAATTTAACAGGCTGTATCTTTACAAGGAAGGTATATTAAGGTATGCTATAATGTGGTTATTAATTTAACAATCATTGGAAGGGAGATTATTATATGAAACAATATTTAGAAATTGAAGATGTATTTGCACGAGAGATACTTGATTCTCGCGGGAATCCCACTGTAGAAGTTGAAGTAATCGTTGAAGGCGGTTTTATAGGACGTGCGGCTGTTCCATCAGGGGCATCAACAGGAGCTTTCGAGGCAGTCGAATTACGTGACGGAGATAAA
>JAAYTR010000052.1 GCA_012523685.1 Clostridiaceae bacterium
ATGAACATTACGGCAAGTGTATTTATTAACGACGACGAATCCGGTCTTCATGCGGATTTTGAAAGATGGCTTGAAAAGCTGGCTCCGGAAAAGCCTCACTCGCAATATGCCCACAATGGATATGAAGATAATGCCGATGCCCATCTGAAAAGACAAATAATGGGCCGCGAGGTGGTTGTAGCAATAACTGACGGTAAGCTGGATTTTGGAACATGGGAGCAAATTTTTTACGGGGAATATGACGGAAAGCGTAACAAACGCATCCTTATAAAAATTATTGGTGAATAGTCTAAAGTTTAAAGTATTATTAATCCCGTCAGGTGAGATATTAATTATTAATAATATCACACAGACGGGAAAGGCAAATTTATATGGATGTAAGAAAAAATAACCACTTCAGGCATCTGCTAAAGCAGCATAAAGAAAATATCGAAGATATTCTGGACGATATGGAAACCCTTAAGCTGGGCGATAATGACAATAATGAAAGCAGTGAGCTTTCAAACTATGATAACCACCCTGCTGAAGCAGCCAGCGAATTGTACGATATTGAGCAGCAAATGGCTTTAAAAAAGCTGCATGAGCACGAAGTCTCCGAAATAGAAAGATCTCTTCAAAAGATTGAAAAAGGGACGTATGGCATTTGTGAAGGCTGCAATAAGGCAATTGATTTAAAAAGGCTCGAGCTTCTGCCCCAGGCAAAACTATGCATTGACTGCGCAAAAGAGGCAGACAGCTTTATTGCCGATATAAAAGGCGATAAAAAGAAACGCCGTCCATCGGAAGAGCAGGTTATTCAATCGTCCGACATTAATGACAGCACCAGAGGCGAACAGTTTCTTGATCTTATGGAATACGGATCGGCTGATTCACATCAGGACAGAGGGGGAAAATTAGTACAGTGACCATTCTGCTTCTTTTTTCTTTACAGCAATAAATGATATAATTAATAGACTACACAGCGTTAAGGAGAAAGAATTATGGTTTACGAGTACACACTTCGAACTGAAAAAACTAACTTCTATAATATTACCTCCAAAGTTCGGGAAGCCATAGCAAAAAGCGGTATAGAAAACGGTATATGTATCGTTTGCTGCCCACATACCACTGCCGGAATAACCATTAATGAAAATGCCGA
Source organism: Clostridiaceae bacterium (assembly GCA_012523685.1). Classification (GTDB taxonomy): domain Bacteria; phylum Bacillota; class Clostridia; order DSM-8532; family DSM-8532; genus DTU059. The sequence continues at coordinate 1,139 of JAAYTR010000052.1, forward strand.
TCCGGATGTGGTCCATGATCTATTAATCGGCCTTGATAAAGCATTTCCTGACAGAAGGGAGTTCCTTCATGCTGAAGGAAATTCAACAGCCCATCTTAAAGCCAGTTGTGTGGGATCCAGTCAAACAATTATCGTTGATGGGGGCAGACCTGTTCTGGGAACATGGCAGGGTATTTATTTCTGTGAATTTGACGGACCCCGGAATCGCAAATTTTATGTAAAAACGATAAATTCCTGATTAAATGAAAATTGTACGGTAAATACATCAAACTCCTCAGGTTTACTTTATTGGGGTATTGTCTTATAATTATGGAAAGTAATGATAAAAAATATACAATGTAAATTAAAACATGATTAAGTATTATCAATAAAAGGTATGGTAGTTTTTATGGAAGAAATGGAAAGAAAAAATTTTATCGAAGAAATAGTTGAAGAGGATTTAAGAACAGGGCGTGTTAAAGAGGTCCACACCCGTTTTCCGCCTGAGCCCAATGGCTATCTTCATATAGGCCATACCAAAGCTATGTGTATAGATTTTGGAATTGCCGAAAAATATGGCGGAAAGTGCAATTTGCGTTTTGATGATACCAATCCGTCAAAAGAGGACGTGGAATACGTCGACGCCATAATTGAAGACATAAAATGGATGGGCTTTGATTTTGAAGATCGTCTCTATTACGGTTCGGATTACAGCGAACAGATTTATAATTACGCTGTAGAGCTTATTAAGAGAGGCCTGGCCTATGTGGATGATCTGGATGTCGATCAAATCCGCGAATACCGCGGAACCTTAACCGAGCCGGGAAAAAACAGCCCCTGGCGGGACAGGTCCATCGAAGAAAATCTTGATTTATTCCAAAGAATGCGAAACGGCGAGTTCGAAAGTGGTGAAAAAGTATTAAGAGCCAAAATAGACATGGCTTCACCTAATATTAATATGAGAGACCCTGTTATTTATCGCATAAAAAAAGAACATCACCACCGGACCGGCGATGAATGGTGCATATACCCTATGTATGACTTTGCGCACCCTCTTCAGGATTCAATCGAGGGCATTACTCACTCCCTCTGTTCAATAGAATACGCGGATCACAGGCCTTTATACGACTGGTTCCTGGAGAAGCTGGAAATTAAAAATCCACCCCGCCAGTATGAATTTTCAAGGCTGAATATAAACTATACCGTCATGAGTAAGAGAAAGCTCAGGGAGCTTGTCGAAAACGGCTATGTTTCAGGCTGGGACGACCCCAGAATGCCAACTCTTTGCGGATTAAGACGGCGTGGATTTACCCCCGAATCTATCAGGAATTTTATAGATCTTGTGGGAGTATCCCGAACCAACAGCATAGTTGACTGGGGGCTCTTAGAACACTGCGTACGGGAGCACCTGAATAAAACAGCAGATCGGGTAATGGGAATATTAAATCCTTTAAAGGTTATTATCGAGAATTATCCCGAAAATAAAACCGAGGAATTTGATGTTGAGAATAATCCTGAAATTCCTGAAAGAGGAACCAGAAAAGTACCGTTTTCCAGAGAAATTTTTATTGAGCAGGACGACTTTATGATAGATCCTCCATCAAAGTATTTCAGGCTTAAACCTGGTGGGGAGGTCCGTTTAAAGAACGCTTATTTTATAAAATGTACAAGCTATGAAACCGATGAAAATGGCAATGTCACACTGGTCAGAGCTACCTACGACCCTGATTCCAGAGGTGGAGAATCTCCTGACGGACGTAAAGTAAGGGGTACTATACATTGGGTTTCTGCCAGACATGCAATTGATGCCGAGGTTCGCCTCTATGATATGCTGTTTAAGGTTGAAAATCCGGATGAAGTGCCTGAAGGCGGAGATTACAAGGATAACATAAATCCTGATTCGCTTATTATATTATATAACAGCAAGGTTGAACCGGCTTTAAAGGATGCAAAGCCCGGAGACAGGTTCCAGTTTTTAAGAATGGGGTATTTTTGTGTAGATACCAAAGATTCTAAACCCGGTACAATTGTATTTAACAAGACTGTCGGACTTAAGGACACCTGGGCAAAAATCGCAAAAAAGAGTTAGTGTGATAAATGACAGTATGTACAAACGTAATTAAGCGGCGTAGCTGCTGCGATTTAAAGCGAAGCATGGCCTGCGTAGCGGGCGCGACTGGAAAGGGCAATCAAATTGCCCTTTTTTGTTATACTCTTCTGTATTGTGGTAAATAACTATAATTGAATAATATGGTACAAGGTTCCTTGTCCCAGTGAAGGAAGTGAGATCATGAACAAGAAAGATATTCAAAAAGTAACAGTCGTCGGCGCCGGATTTGTAGGCTCCACCACGGCATATACTCTTATGCTGAACGGGCTTTTTTCTGAGCTGGTACTAATTGATATAAACACGACAAAAGCAAAGGGCGAAGCAATGGATTTAAATCACGGGCTGCCTTTTGCAAAACCGGTCAAAATATATCAGGGCAGCTATGAAGACAGCAAGGATTCGGATTTAATAATTATTACTGCAGGAGCAAACCAAAAAGAGGGTGAAACCCGCCTGGATCTGGTCCACAAAAACACTGCAGTGTTTAAATCTATTATTTCCGAGATAATTAAGTATAACAGCCCTGAGAACACCTTGCTTCTGGTTGTTACAAACCCTGTTGATATCCTGACCTACGTGACCTGGAAGCTGTCAGGATTCCCTATTAACCGGGTTTTAGGATCAGGTACCGTTTTAGACACTGCCCGCTTCAAATACTTGATTGGACAGCATACAGGTGTTGATACCCGCAATGTACATGGCTATATTTTAGGTGAGCACGGAGATACAGAGCTTCCGGCATGGAGCCTTACTTCAATAGCAGGTATGACCATGGACACATATTGTGCTACGTGCAATGAATGTGAAAACTGTAATGAGCTGGACAAAATTTTTAATGAAGTAAAGAATTCAGCTTACGAAATTATTAATGCAAAAGGGGCAACTTATTTTGCTGTTGCTTTGGCTGTTGAACGAATTGTTGAGGCCATAATGCGCGATGAACACTCTATTTTAACCGTATCCAGCATTCTGCAGGGTCAATACGGAATATCCGACATAGCTATCAGTGTTCCTACAATAATTGACCGTAGCGGCATTAACCGGGTATTAGAGGTGCCTCTTTCTGAAGATGAACAGAAACTTCTTCACCATTCTGCTGATACTTTAAAAAGCATTATCAGGGAATTGAAACTATAAATGATATAAATATATAACAATGGCGGCCTGTTGAGCCGCCATTTAATTTACTTGTTTGTGTCTACAAAAACTCTTTCTCCGTCTTTAACCATGCCAAGCTTTTCCCTGGCAATTTTTTCAATACTTTCATCACTGGAAATCTCGTCCCTTTCTTTCATCAGCCGTTGCTTTTCTTCTTCTTCCTTCGCAATTTTTTGCTCCAGCTGCTTTATTTCCAGGTTAAGTATATATAATTCATTAGATTGGGCAGTAAAAGTAAATGCTGCATAAATTAGCACGACTGCCAGAAGCGGCGTCAGCCACCAGCTTTTCTTTGTCTTTCGTATCGCCACTTTTCACCAATCCTTTTTCTTAAGTAAAGATTATTTATATTATACCATGGTACCAATTATTGTAACAAGGTTTTTAGGCCTATTGTCCTATTTTTTTGTGAATGTGTGGCTTAGCCGTCTTAAATCAATTCTTGCTTTATAGGCTTCTAATGCCGCTCTGTTCCTGAGCTTTCTTAATAATTTGTTAATTTGACAGATCAGGATTTCTATAATGGGCTTTAATATATTTATCAGCTTTACAAATGGCCATAAAATTAGTCTTATTATTTTGGTTAACAGCCACAGGACCGGTTTGCTTAATATACTAAAGTACAGAGCTCCTCCCAGAAAGGAGCCCATATAATAATACGCCCTAGTTTCACCGTTACTGATAACATAGGACGATAAGAAAAATATTATTGCTGCAATTACCCAGAATACTATATCTTCAAAGTGAACCATAGCAGCCTTAGTTCGTACAATACGCCGTTTCAGTCTGAACATATCATAAAGAAAGGCTATAATAACCCCTGCCGCTCCGGCTCCTCCAAATACCGTCAACTCATACGCTACACTGCTTTGCATATTTTAAGCCGCCTCTCTATCTGAAAAGCCCCGAGAAGAAGCCTCCTTTTCTTTGATTTCCGCCGTTATCCACATACTCGCAGGCAATGATATCACCTTCCACATCAAGCTCTGAAGTCTCCACATTAAGCTTGTTGATATGCATTCCTATGCCCCGAACTACCAAAATGCCTAATTCGGTGTCGAGCACAATACAGTCTTCATTAAAACTTTCAACATGCCTTACTCCCGATATCATAAGGCGTCTTCTGTCCTTTAGTATAATATTTTGTGCCCGCTGCTCAAAACTCTTTCGTTCCTCAGGCATAACAGCACCTCCTTCTGGCCAGTCAATATATTTTAAGTAGCCGGCTTCAGTCATCCTGAGTTTCGGTGAAGGATCTTTTAGTAAAGCAAGTAATTCGTAGTTGCGCTTCGCTCCGTCCAGAACGACTGCTATCACTCGGCTTTTTCGCAATTCTTAAATCGGATTGTGCAAGCTATCTTATAAGAGCAGAAAGTTCCCGCCCTTGAATTTTATGCACAAGCTGTTACTCATATAACCTGCGGCCGGGAAAATGCTTTTCCTGATGAAATACAGGGCTTAACATAAATACAGAAAATAGCACAAAAATGCCGCAGCAAGCGGCCCTCTTAAAGCTGCATACTGCGGCATTGTTGCAGGTATTATAAGTGTTAAAAAAGGGTTTCTCAAAACACGAAACCTGTCATTCTGAGGCCATATAATGGCCGAAGAATCTTCAAAATCACATTATTATACGCAGTTTGATTAAGATCCTTCGCTTCGCTAAGGATGACATTTTTTTAAATTAGTTCATACATTTCTATGCTTTCTTCCTTTTTGACATGTTCGGTTACTTTCAGGACTTTAAGCCTGGTAAGTTTATCGCCAAATCGAATTTCAACAATATCTCCCACATTAACCTCTGTTCCGGGTTTTGCAATGCGGCCGTTTATTGTGACTCTCTCTTTTGAGCAGGCCTCATTAGCCAGAGTTCTCCTTTTTATAATACGGCTGACCTTAAGAAATTTATCTATACGCATTTTAATTCTCCTCTTCTCCTTTTTCAAGCTTTTTGGATTCATCCCAAAAAGCGTCCATCTCACTAAGAGACATATCTGTAAGCTGTTTTCCCTGCCCGGCGGCACTTTGTTCAACATATTCAAATCTTCTGATGAATTTATTAGTAGTCGCCGTAAGTGCAAGCTCAGGCTGTACTTTCAAAAACCTCGAAACATTTACCACTGCAAAGAGCAAATCACCCAGCTCTTCTTCAATGTTTGCTTCATTTTCGCTCTTACAAGCCTGCTCTAATTCGTTAAA
>JAAYTR010000003.1 GCA_012523685.1 Clostridiaceae bacterium
CTATTGAAGAAGTGTGGTTTTCTATTCCTGGAGAATCTGGGAAGAATATGAGCAAAGTAAAAAGTAATGATATTAAATCTGCAATTTCTAATTTTATACAAGCTATGCAGACTGATTACTATAATATAGAGGATTTTGCGGCAAAAAAAGAGCAATATAGAATTTTTGCTTTAACATTTACATCGAAGTATCATTTTGTCGATAATATGTTAAAGGATGATATGATTGAGCTAATAGATATTTTTGATTATCCCGAAGTTGAGAAAGAAGCACTAGATAAGCAAAAAAGAATATCATATATTGCTTTTCCCCAAAAGCCTGAAAAAGAAGTCGGTGAGTAAATAATGGCATTATTTCTTTCTATTCTAATAATTGGTATCTATTTAATAGCTATAAATATATGGTTGGCTATAAAGAAGCTACATCATACATCAGTTATAATTCTATCAATAATTGATGCAAGCTTGGCAGTTGTTTGGGTGATTTTATTTATATATATGAGTAAAGCAAGCGGCAATCCAGATGATGGCAAAGAAATTCTACAATTTTATCTACCGTTACTTTTACCTGTTTCAGTTTTTTTTCTTAACATTTTTCGAATTGCAAAAATGATTCAAAAGCACTATAACAAATAGCTTCGTTCAAAATTAGTGTATATTTGTAAGACTACCATTTTAAAACATCATAAATCCATGAATTTTTTCACTTGCTGACAGGGTTTAAATAGATACACCTCCTAGAAGTCTTTCTACTATTAAGGGTGAGAGAAAATTTTTGAATTTTTGTTAACGCAGTTTTTTTGAAAAAACACTTGACTCTAATTTAGGTCTTTGCTATTATGTAATAGCGTCACGAAACGGTTCGCTACGAAAATTTATGGCGGCGTAGCTCAGATGGCTAGAGCACGCGGTTCATACCCGCGGTGTCGTTGGTTCAATTCCGACCGCCGCTACCATAGCGGCCCCATGGTCAAGCGGTCAAGACACTGCCCTTTCACGGCAGTAACGGGGGTTCGATTCCCCCTGGGGTCACCAATAAAAACGAGATGATTTATGTAATCATCTCGTTTTTTTATGCGTACCTTCCTATTATGTCATTCTGAATGTAGAAAAGCGAAATGAAGAATCGGTAACGCGAAAGATCCTTCGACTCCGCTGACGCTCCGCTCAGGATGACACAGGGGGGAGCTGTGCTTCGCTCAGGATAACAGTTTGCATAAACGTAATTAAGCGGCGTAGCCGCTACACTTGTTCGCTAAGGATGATATAGGGATACATCCTATGCATCCCTGTGTCAATTCAGTTCGTCTAAAGTGAGTGAGAAATTGTCCATGAAATGCTTCATGAAATAATCAACTTCGGGAAGATTCATATTCTTTATCTTTTTCATTATGGACTGTTGCGCTTTCTGGAACTCGCCGTTGCCTGCCTTTGATTCCTCGATACATTTTATGTAGGCACAGATCCTGTCGGCAGCTTTAACCAGCCTTCCTTCAAGACTGGTTTCATCATAGAACAGAACTTCTTTGTAATCCTCCCTCATAAATTCCGGGAGCAATGATAAAAGCTTTTCTTTTGAGATCTCTTCAAGCCCTTTATATGATGACTGAATCTCAGGATTATAATACTTAATAGGAGTGGGAAGGTCTCCGGTAATGGTTTCGTTGCTATCATGATAAACAGCATATAAGGCTGTTTTTTCCGGATTCGCATCACCGTTGAATACCCGGTTATTGATTATGGCTAACCCGTGAGCTATCATAGCCACCTGAAGGCTATGCTCCATAATGTTTTCCCTGTTCACATTCCGCATTAAGCTCCATCTGTATATATGCTTCATGCGGGACAAAAAAGCAAAGAAGCTGTATTGGTTGTTATCTTGTTTCAATGAAAAACCTCCCCAATAAAACACCGGGTTATACCCTTTGGATATCTGCCCCCAGTCTTTGTAATTTATTCTCTATAAATTCATATCCTCTGTCAATATGATGAATGTCCAAAACTTCTGTAGTGCCTGTAGCGGCAAGCCCTGCAATTACCAGAGCGGCACCGGCCCTTAAATCGGTAGCACGCACCTGGGCTCCCTGCAATGTTTCCATACCCTCTATAATTGCAGTCCTTCCATCAACCCGTATTTGAGCACCCATTCTTCTAAGCTCATTTACGTGCATAAACCTGTTTTCAAAAATAGTTTCTACAATTACGCTGGTCCCCTCTGCAAAACAGGTATAAGCCGATAATTGGGCCTGCATATCGGTAGGAAAGCCAGGAAACGGATGAGTCTTTATATCCAGAGCCATAGGCCTGCTTTTACCTCTGACTCTTATGGTATCATTTCCTTCTATTATTTCAATCCCCGATTCACGAAGCTTTGCCGTTACAGGTTTTAAATGCTCGGGAACTACATTTTTAAGGATTATATCTCCTCCGGTAAGGGCAGCGGCCGTCATAAAAGTCCCAGCTTCAATTCTGTCGGGCATTATTGTATGTTCGGCACCATTTACTTGATCCACACCATCAATTGTAATTGTATCTGTTCCCGCTCCAAATATCTTAGCCCCCATTTTAGTGAGAAAAGATGCCAGGTCAACTATTTCCGGCTCTGATGCAGCATTTTCAATTATTGTTCTCCCCTCTGCCAGAACTGCAGCAGTTAAGAGATTCTCAGTTGCGCCAACGCTGGGAAAATCGAGATAAATAGTAGCTCCATGCAGCTTTTTATCAGGGCAATGAGCTTCGATAAAGCCGTGACCGTTTTCTATGATGGCACCCATTGCTTCAAAACCTTTAAGATGTAAATTTACGGGCCTGCTACCAATGGGACATCCGCCGGGTAAGGCGACCTTTGCTGTTCCGGCTCTGGCAAGTAAAGGCCCCATCACCAAAAAAGATGCCCGGAGCTTACTTACCAGTTCATACCCTGCGGTATGACCGGTAAGCGATCGGGCTGATATTGTAATTTTTCTCGATCTTCCATTTACTTTAACGCTTGCTCCCAGGTCGGATATAAGTTTACACATTTCAGAAACATCATCCAAACCCGGAATTTGTCTGATAAGGCATTCCTCATCTGTTAACAGGCATGCAGATAAAATAGGGAGAATAGCATTTTTTGAGCTTGAAATTAAAGCAGAACCCATTAAAGGCTTTCCCCCGTGAATAACAAAAGCTCCCATATACTCCACCTCATAACATTATGTACAATACTTTTGTGAAGCTTTCGTTATTAGTATTTTCTTAATTTTAAGTTTCAATCATGGTAAATAATCTTTATAAATCTCCGCAAATTCTCAATGTTCGCTCAAGCATAACCAAAAATTCGCCTAAAGTGACCATTCTGTCAGGATATGCCAGACTGGTGGCATTACCTTGTATTATTCCCATTTCAAGGGCAAATTTATAAGAATTCAAATAACGATTTTCTGTTTTTGACAAGTCTGTATAATGCGACCAGATCCCCGGCTTTGCAGGTATAGCATTTTCGCGGGTTTTGAACTTATATAATCCAATCAGCAAATCTACGGCCTTATCTCTTCGGACATTTGAGCCGGTAACCTCTCCCGCACTTCTTATAAGCCCTGCACTCACAGCCTTTTGAGCTATATCATATTCAGTATATTCTGCCTCCAGTACATCAAACAACAGTTTCAGTATATCCTTCTGGGTCATAAGTGCATTGTGGTTAAAATTTTTGTCTTTTATACTCTTTAAATCATAAATCTTCTGAATTCTGTCCATACTCTCCCTGATATAAACGGGAACTGTCGTCTGAGGTTTAATTTCCTCAGTCGCTGCTACAACTGCCCCCGGCTTATCCAGTTGTCCTATCACACGGGATGATGAGTAATCGGTAAATGTAGGCAGCTTATACCAGCCTTGCCTTGTGTTAAAGGCAAAAGTTCTTATCTGTCCCTGTGCATAGCCTGATATTCCCGCTACAGGAAGCTCTACCCTGATTGGCTGATTAAATATACTGATCGGACTTCCGTTTCCATATGAAAACTTAAAATCAGTAACGGGAGTTTTAATCTGCATTGTTGCAGAAGGCTGATACTGGCTTGCCGGAGAAAGGGTTTCCAGCCTTAACTCCACATTATTATTCCTGGATTTCATTCTAAAATATTCATCGGTATGGAATGTCCCCGGACGTATTGTGTACTCTCCCCATGGCAGTACCAGATAGAGTTCCTTTTTGAGATCCGCTAAAACATCTATTACAACAGAACTTAATTCTAGTCTGATAGCACTGGTTTTCTCAGGAGGAACCGAGAGATCCAGTTTTACAATTGATTCATACCGGCTTCGGATTCTTTCTCCCAAAACATGAGCATTGGCGCCCAATGAGGATACAACCCATACCCCGTCTTCAAGCCTGGTAGGAATATCCAGACCGTCTCCTGTTACAGGTTCGTCCAGGTCGTAGCTGCTGTCATACTCACTTTTGCTCTTATTGGTAATAACCATAATGGTACGGGTGGGCATACTTTGAAGCTGTGTTTTAGGGTCGTAGGCATAAAGCCTTGCATAGTAGCGTCTGTTGGATATCAGCCCGCCTGCCGTATATGTTCCGCCATTAACCTGAATCATACTTGAACCGGTAAAGTTCAAATCATCAGAAAACTCCAATATATATGACATCCCGTCTTCATCTGTCCAGATATAAGTTATACTGTTTTCGGTAACTCCGTTATTATCTATACCAAATCCGGTCGGAGTTGCCGGTGGTTTATGGGCCTCTGTTTTTATAACCAGAGGGTTACTGTATTCCGATTCAATATTTTGCCCCTGGTGGGTGCTTATTGCCTTTATCCAGAAATAATAGACCGTATCAGCCTGGAGTGAATCCACTCTGAAAAAGGTGCTGCTTTTTATTTCTTCATAGCTGACCTGCTTTGTTATAGTTGCTTCTTCTAATTTATCGCTGGTCCCTGCCTTAATTTCATAACTCATACCGGTAAAATATGTCCAGAAAAGATCCACAAAGCTTGAGGCCGCAATTCCTTTCAAGTCGTCAGGTACCGTAGGAGTTACAGGATGCTCCGGAACATTTACAGGAGTGGTGATAATAATAGCATCAGAGGGATCAGACGAAACTCCGTTCTGGTTCTCTATGGTAATCCAGACAAGGTAAGAGGTATTATCGTTCAGCCCTGATATATCAAAGTTGAATGTCTGGTTCTCATCATCCTGCAGGTTAGGGATAGCAGTCTTTTGCTGTGGTATTTCAAAAGCACTGATATCGGAACCGGGGAATAAGTCACTGTAGGCAATGTATACCGGATCCCTGTTTTTCCTCATACCGATAACGTTCAAAGCCTGATTATAGTTAACCACATGCGGAACTACATACCATCCCGGAAGATATACAACTTCCTTATGCAGAGGATTATCTTCATTATAATCTTCCTTTTTAATCTGTTCCCATTTACTGTTTTCAGTGTTGTATTCTGCATGCCACTTCTTATCCATTATCAGTGTGGCCCCGTTAAGCGTTATGCTGTCCGAACCGTCATCATTGATCTTTAAACCAAAGGGCGGCGCTGCCGGTGCTACGGGCTTGTCCGCTCCCGCATCTGGATCAGTAATAATTACCTTTACAGATTGCTTTGATGTATATGGCAGTGTTATCATAAATCCATCTGCCGGGTTTGATACTAAATATCTCTTTTTTGCGTATATTACAAAATAGTATGTGGAGTTGGATTTTAAACCGGTCAGATTATATCTGTACCCGATAATCTCACCGGAGGCTTTGCTCCTGATTATATTCGCTTCGCTTATAGTCAGGTCAGATGCAATTTTATAGTTTGAAGGCGGATTCCCTACATATTGGATATCCTCCAATAAATAAATATCATAGGTTACAGCATTGTCAATAAGCCCTTCTCCCGTCTTTGGCGGTTTCCAGAAAATCGACGCACTAAAGGGGGTTAAAAAGTCTTCATATTTTAAATCAGAATCAGCAGGAGGAAAAGAATCCACTATCTCAGGAGCCTGAGGATATTGGGGGATCTGTTCCTTTAATTCCACCTTATTATTTGATCTGAAATCAACCGGGGCTTCCGAGCCCGGTGCATAGGCCTTGGCATCAATTCTGAAGCTATAGGTATTGGTATCTCCCTTCTTAACAGTTATCTGGTAACTGTCTATTTCAGGAATAAGCCTGTAAAGTACTCCTTCCGGATTATCATTTACATACCGGTATAACTCATAATCCACCCGGGTATAAGTATCCCCCTTGACAATAGGATTCCAGAAAAGTTTCCAGATAGTGTCCCCTTCATTATTGTAGCCTACCTTTTGAGCCTGAAGAAGAATATCAGTCTTAATAGTAACTGCTTCAATCTCATCTGCCGTGGCATATGCGACACTGGCATGAGGCTGAGGAACAACCTTTATTGAGTATTCCCGGCCCGGCAAAGCATGGGTATACACATACTCCAGTTTTTTCTCAGCGCTGTTAATGGTAACATTGGAATCCGGCTTACCTATTTCGGATGCTACAATGTCCGGAATAGGCGGGGGCTGAGTAAATCCCCTGGTATCGGATATTAAAATCTTGTAATTTATGCGTCCGGTGGTATCCCATACATCATCCCATTTGATTTTAATGTTGTTGGTGCCCGGAATAAGCTCTACAGATACATGCAGACCTGTCAGGAACTTAGCGGGATTAGATTTTTGTGATGTAATGGTATATTGACCTGTGGGTGTATTCATTCTGTATGATGCCTTTAAATAGGTTTCGTAAATAGTACCGTGTTTGATACCTTCCGGAGAATACTCGGTAAATTTAAAACTGGCAGTACTACCGCTCAAAGGAACAGATATGGCATCCTGTATTACTTGTCCTGAACCTGTTGAGATCTCGTTCATTCCTACAATAATATATCTTTCATCGGCATCACCGGGAAAATTAACGCTGCTCAAATTCCACTCAAGATCTGCATACCATTCACTCCGGTTCAGGTTTCTGACATACCCTATATCAGTAACCCTGTTCTGACTGGGAGGCTGCAATATATATGTATCAGCAAAGGTATTTAAAGTTGGCATAATCCCCGGCACAAAAGCCAGTAAAAGCAGGATTGCCACAAATTTTCTTAATATTTTCCGGTTCATAAGTATGTTCTCCTTTAGACCCCTAGTTAAGCTTTTCCAAAACCTTTGATACCATATCCAGCATATTGCCTATGGTTGTTCTTCCATTTGCGTCAAACCTGTTATTATTCAGGGTTGTAAGCTCCAAATCCACACCCAGAGCAACATAGGGATATAGACGGGAGTTTATATCGGTTCCGTTTTCTATAAATATAACTCGGGATGGTTTCATAAAATCAGGATTTATATTTGCCTTGGTACAATAAAGCTTAACCGCCATTGAAACAGAGGACTGGTTGTCCATATAACCGGTAAGCTGGCTTCTTCCTATAACATCTCCAATACCCAGCTTTGAGGCTTTCTGGACAGGAGTCATCCCTGTAATTTCCCCTTCTCTTCTTGTTACCACCGCATAGAGCATAACAGCTTGTTCACCGGTTATGGGGTTGGCAGGATATATTGTACCCTGTCCGAACACTTTGGTCAGGTCATAGCGGGATGACAGGAAGGAATATGAGCTGCTTCCCGGTGTACCGGGCTGTACAGCAATCTCTCCTTTATTAATTACAAGATACTCACCCGGCTTTTCTACACGGAAAAGCACGTATTGCATTACATAGCCTTTACCTCCGGAGGGTTCTTTGAAACCTGATCCATAATTCACATATGGGGCAACATATCCGCTTCTGTAGGTATATTCAATATTTACACCCACTCTTCCGGGCAGGTCATTTATTCCTTTGGACACAACATAATTTGCCGCCATTCCGCTTTTTCCGTCAATAATATCCTTCAGATAACGGGAAAGCTCGATTTCAACCTTGTTGATGACTGTATTTATCATATCCTTAAGATCTATGTGACTCTTATAGCTGTGGCCGGCCAGATTATTCAAAATTACAGTAAGCTCCCTGTCAATAATTCCGTATTTGAAGGGACCTTTTGCATTGGGATTTTTAAGGATATCATAAATCATATTGTTTATTTCTTCATATGTACGGCGGGAACCAATGGCTACAGTCTGAAGTTCATAAGCTTTTGATATCATTGTAGCCCCGCCTGGCAAAGAGTTCTTCGGGCTCTGCCTGCGGTATATTCTCAATAGAAGCATAGCTTCTTTTGCTCCGCTTGAAAGGGCATTGGCCTTTAGTTCGGTCAGGTTTATACTGCCCTTATTTAAAGTAAATTCAGCCCCTAAAATTTTGATATTCAGCCTGCTGCCATGAGTTTCAATTGCCTCAAGAGTTTTATAGGGAATAAGCACCTCATAATATGATGTATTTTCCTGCTCAGCTGATATATTAACATTTACGGTGGACTCCCTTGATGCCTTTAATAAGCCTGCAATTCTGTCGTCTTTCAGTAAAACTCTAACAGTGGAGTCGTTCTTTATGTCAATTCTCCAATAAAGCTTTTGGGTAAGCTTATCAGCTGTATTGTTAAACAAATCGATAACATTATCCTTCGTCTTTTCCTTATCGTAATCGTCCTGGGAGAAGTCGGTTCTTGCGGTAACAGGGCCGATATGCAGAGACTCCTCCAAATTATATGCCCACAGTTTAACATAATACAGAGTATTGGATTTAAGCGGCTGATGCTCTAAAACTCCGTTTTCATCCGGCATCTGTCTTCCTCTGATTCTTGCGTAATAAACATATTTCGGAGAATTCTCCTCCACATATATCCGGGTTTTTTCACGATAGAATTCAATTCTTCCCGATTCGGTTTCGTAGCCATAATCGGTTTGTCCCCCGGAACGATATACCAGCTGCCGGTACTCGGCATCGTTATCGGTCCTTATTTCCAGGAAGTAATCATAAGGATCTTCACCTTCAAAACGAATTTCTATCTCACTAAGAGCGTCACGAGTTTTTTCTTTGACAGGTGTTCCTCTTGTGCTTACCCAGGTTTCGCTGTTGTTGTCATACCACCTTCCGTTGTCCTTGTTTTTTACCTGAATGTCATACCATTGATCCGGCTCCAGATTATAAATGCGGAAGTAAAATGTTGTTCCATCCTGGACACAGCTGTATTCTGCCCTGTTTAAAAGGACATAGCTGGAGTTTGCTTCTTCGGGTTTCTTCAGATAGACCTCCATAGAATCAGCTGTAGCTCCAATAGCTGTACTTTCAATATTAAACCCTACTTCCATATCTTTTACAGCCTCAATAAATCCGGGAGGTTTAACCATACGGGTTGTAACGGGTATAGTAATCCATCTGCTGGTAGTCTCAACCAGCTTGTCATCTTCTGTTTTGCCTCTGTTTCTTACTGCTCTGAGACTGAAAAAGTAAATTCTGTTAGGTCTTAAAAAGTTACGGCGAATGGGCATAAGAACCTGTCCGGTTTCACTATTAACAGTAAAACCGTCAAGTATAATACTATCAACGTCTATATGGATCTTGTTATCACCGGCAGGATTTCTTAAATCGTTATATGCCTGCAGAAATCCGATGTTTACAGCGTCGTCCTTATAATCATCTTCACTTGCTCTTTCAGGTATGGAAACCGACGTACAAACCATTTCATATGTAACATCCTTTTCTGCGTGTACCCAATTTAAAGTAACCCAGGCATCTGTTAAAAGCAGCTCTCCGTCTGCATCCACAGCGATGGAGAATTCGGCTGGCGCCCTGGGATCCCTGTAATCATTGTCCAGTCCTCCGCTGTCAATTTTCGGTGTAGTAATGGTTTTTACAGCAGTATCCACCGAGCTTCCCAGCTTCTGCTCCCCTACCATGAGAGTAGCTCTGGCTTTTATATAATATACAGTATTGGGAAGGATAGGGGTGGTACCGTCTTTGTCAGTCAGAATAAGCGTCTCCAGTTCGGTTTTCTCTGCATCAGGAGTAGAATATGAAATTGTTTCAGTTACATCGGGTTCATTATCAAATTCTGTTGGATCTGTGCTTACAAAGAATTCGTACTTAATAATTCTTTCTTCGTCCGAATCAGTATAGCGCTGCCACTCCACATTAGTCAGCAAGCGGGGATATTTTACTCTGATTCCATTCAGAGTTATATCGCCTGTTACAGGGTCAATATAAGTCTCGGGAGAAATATGCAGACTAATATCAGGCATGGGAACAGGTGTTTCTGTCAATGGCCATGTGGTAAAGCTTATAACAGGTGATTTATATGATAAGCGGTTGTTTAAATCACTGCTAAGGCCATCAGCCCATACTTCTTCGTATATATCATCATTATCTTCCAGTCTGGAAGAAAAAATCTGCATGAAATATGTGGTGTTAGGTACCAGAAAATCAGGATAATCCCCGGGTGTACCGTCCTCGTCAGGGTCTTCATTGTTTTCAGCACTCAAAGGCCGTTCATCTTCAATCCATTTATTTTCAACATCATCCCAATATCCGGCATAATCTATAAAAAGCTTATCTCCGGGTAAAGTATTAGAAGTGTTATCGGCCGGGATTTTACAGATTATTCTGTTTGGATTTTCCGGGTCTTCTGCAAAGTCCTTTTTACTTAATACCAGTACCCGTTTTTGCACTGTCGGCAAATATATTTTCGCAGATGGATTTCCTATTTCAGTAGTACCTGTTTTTTTATCAGCATCAGGCAGCAATGTTGAAAGAAGTATATGGAACACTACGTCTGATTTTTGCGGTTCTGAATTTTTAAATGTTGTCCATGCTTCACCTGTATATTGCCTCCATGACAAAGGTTTCTCAAAAGACAGGCTAAGATTGTTTATGGGAATTTCGGTTTTTTTAACGGGGCTTGTATTGGGAATCTCCACTTCACCAGTACCCGAATATATAGGTTCAACTTTGATTTCTTTAGGTAGAGGGGGCTTGCCCGAATCTACACCTAAATTCCGAAGATCTATAGCAAGGGAGGAGCTTCTTGGGTTTTCCGAGGAGCTGTCATAATATACAACTCTGAAATAGTATTCCGGGTTCTGGTCGCCATCAATTACTATGTCTACTATTTCACTTCCGTATACATCCGAGCTTGACAATGAAGAAGCAGGAATTTTGACCCATTTGTATGTGTCGGTAAAAAAGAACTCAATCCGGGGTACATATTGGACCTGATAATGAAGCTCGGGATAATTACCGTTAACTATCTTTTTGAATCGGACCTCAACCTTATCGGTATCTACCTTTGTAAGCTCCATTTGCATCGGGGTAAAAATTGAGGTTATGTTATGCCCCATACCCTTAAAAGCATTGTCAATATTTTTTACGGGAAA
>JAAYTR010000053.1 GCA_012523685.1 Clostridiaceae bacterium
GTAGAATCTGTCTTCTATTTCCTTTTCATTGTCCTTAATGGCTAAAAGCTCCTTTTTGGTTTCTTCATCATAATATGAATTTTCAATCCATTGATTGTAATTCTCTCTATAATTCATACAAACCCTCCGAACTATACTGAACATATCCTGTTTATACCGATCTTTTCGGTTCTACAATCAACTTGATAGCAGTACGTTCTTCACCATCAACATTTATATCAGAAAATGCCGGTATACATACCAGTTCAATACCAAGGGGAGCAAGAAAGCCTCTGGCTATGGCTACCGCTTTTACAGCCTGATTCAAAGCACCTGCACCTATAGATTGTACTTCTGCTACTCCTTTGTCTCTTACTACCCCTGCAATTGCACCTGCAACAGAATTGGGGTTTGATTTCGATGAAACTTTCAACAGACTCATTATGACAACCTCCAAAAACCTCACATCTTTATATTATATGGCTGATTCTTTTTATTTCAGCTGCTCTGTTATTTTCTTCGTTTATTGTTATGATTACTGCATTTACCTGGGCTCTTCCCTTTGCAGGCTCGTGCTGAACCGGAAGTCCAAGAGTGAATTTTTTAATAATAAGTTCTTTATTAACACCAATTACACCGTCGGCAGGACCAGTCATTCCTACATCAGATATATAAGCCGTCCCGCTTTCCAAAATTTTTTCATCGGCGGTCTGTACATGAGTATGGGTTCCTAGTACGCAAGACACCCGGCCGTCAAGATAGTACCCCATGGCAATTTTTTCGCTTGTAGCCTCAGCATGAAAATCAATCAGTATATAATCAGCTTGTCCCTTAAGATACGACAGTTCTCTGTCAACAGTCTGAAAAGGACAGTCTACCGGTTGCTCCATATAAATACGGCCAAGCAGGTTAACTACAGCAAGGCGTGTTCCATTTTTTTCAAGGACAAGGCGGCCCTTCCCCGGAACGCCCTTAGGATAATTTGCAGGTCTAATAATTTTTATTCCCGAATCTATAATCCTTAGTATTTCTTTACGCGCCCAGGTATGATTACCCATAGTTATGGCATCAATACCACAATCAAAAATCTCCTGGGCTGTATTATAGCTAATACCTCTCCCTCCTGCTGTATTTTCACCGTTTGCAATACAGAAATCGGGGTTATATGTTGACTTTAACTCAGGCATACTCTCTTTAAGAGCGTTTCTTCCTATTTCACCAAATATATCTCCAATAAAAAGGATCTTCAAAAAAACTTTCTTCCTCTCAAAACACGGGAAGCGTTTTCACGCTTCCCGCATAAGACTATTTTGCATATTCAACTGCTCGGGTTTCCCTGATAATATGGACTTTGATTTGTCCGGGATACTCCATTTCACTTTCAATACGTTTAACTATATCTCTTGCCACCATAATCATAGTGTCATCATTAACCATTTCAGGTTTAACCATGATGCGAACTTCACGTCCGGCCTGGATGGCATAGGATTTTTCAACTTCAGGTAAAGAATCTGCAATTTCTTCGAGTTTCTGTAGTCTCTTAACATATGTTTCAATGGTCTCACGTCTGGCACCGGGTCTTGCTCCCGAAACAGCATCAGCTGCCTGAACCAGAACCGCAATAATCGAAGTTGCCTCCACATCACCATGATGAGCCATGACAGCGTGTATAACTTCTTCGCTTTCCTTGTATTTTCTGCAAATCTCTGCGCCTATGGATACATGGGTACCTTCAACTTCATGGTCAATAGCCTTACCAATGTCATGTAAAAGTCCCGCACGTTTCGCCAGTGTTACATCCTCACCCAATTCAGCCGCCATAAGGCCAGCCAAATGAGATACCTCAATAGAGTGCGTAAGGACATTCTGTCCATAGCTGGTTCTGTACTTAAGCTTACCCAGAAGTTTTATTATTTCAGGGTTAAGACCGTGTACACCTGTTTCAAATGTGGCCCGGTCACCTTCTTCACGGATTGTGTTTTCAACTTCTTTCTTTGCCTTTTCCACCATTTCCTCAATACGGGCGGGATGGATTCTTCCATCAATAATCAACTTCTCAAGAGTAATCCTTGCCACTTCCCGTCTGATAGGATCAAACCCGGACAAGACAACCGCTTCCGGTGTATCATCGATAATAAGATCAATACCTGTAAGAGTTTCAAGTGTTCTGATATTCCGGCCTTCTCTTCCAATAATTCTGCCCTTCATTTCATCATTTGGCAGTGGTACAACAGATACAGTAATCTCGGACGCGTGATCTGCAGCACACCTTTGGATAGCTGTGGATAAAACTTCCTTTGCTTTACGGTTAGCTTCTTCTTTAGCGCGATCATAGATGTCCTTTACCATAATGGCCGCTTCGTGTTTGACTTCACCTTCAATATTACTTAAAAGATACTGCTTTGCTTCTTCGACCGATAATCCGGATATATTTTCTAGTTTCTCAAGCTGCTTTTTGTATATTTCCTCAATATCAGCCTGTCTTACCTCAACTTCTTGAATTTGCTTGTTTAGCGATTCTTCCTTTTTCTCCAGGGCATCCATTTTTTTCTCAAGAGTCTCGTCCTTCTGTTGTAAACGCCTTTCAATTCTTTGTATTTCAGTCCTGCGCTCACGGACTTCCCTCTCTAATTCAACCCTGCTTTTGTGAATTTCCTCGCGTGCCTCTATCAAAGCATCGCGTTTTTTTCTTTCAGCAACTTTCTCAGCTTCACTTACAATACGTTGGCTTTCTTTCTCTGCACTTTCAAATTCGCTCTCCGCCACTCGTTTTCTATGTTCAACTCCCTTTCGGAAGAATATAAGTGAACTAATTACTGCTATTACAAGCCCCACAATAAGTCCTAATACAATTGAAAAAATATCGAGAATATTACTCACCTCCTTGGCTTTTGTTTTTTTAATTAATTCATAATCAATAAAGAATCAATAAAGCATAATATTAAATGGCATCAGACGATATGCATACGAGATGCCATTATGAAACTATTGTATACAGTTTTAAAATTCATGTCAAGAAAGCGATTGCTTTTTGTGCATGTTGCATGCTTTTATAGTATTTTTAAGCAACATAGCCCTTGTCATAGGACCTACACCACCGGGTACCGGTGTTATAGCAGAGGCTTTTTTGCTTACCGCCGGGAAATCAACATCTCCGGTAACTTTACCTTCTGCATTCCTGTTCATGCCAACATCAACAACTACAGCACCTTCCTTGACATAATCAGCGGTTATATAATCTGCTTTTCCGATGGCTGCAATAAGAATATCTGCCTCTTTACATACAGCCTTTAAGTCTCTGGTCTTCGAATGGCATATGGTAACAGTGGCGTTATCGTGGAGCATCAACATTGCCATCGGCTTCCCGACAATATTACTTCTTCCTATAACAACACAGTTTTTACCTGCAACATTTATGCCCGCATCGTTTAGAAGTTCCATAACACCGGCCGGGGTACATGGCGCAAATACAGGTCTTCCAATCATTAGCTCTCCCACATTAAAGGGGTGGAAAGCATCCACATCTTTTTCTGAATTAATTCTTCTTATAACCTTTGCCTCATCTAAATGCTCAGGAAGAGGAAGCTGCACCAGTATTCCATCTATGGCAGAGTCCTGATTTAATGCATCTATCAGCCCTAAGAGCTCTTCTTCACTAGTTTCCTCAGGTAGAGCGTATTCAAAGGATTTGATGCCCACCTCGGCACAATCCTTCTTTTTGCTGTTAACATAGATTCGGGAGGCAGGATCATTCCCTACTATAACAACAGCCAATCCCGGAACAATACCCTCTGCAGTCAATGTTTCCACTTCTGATGCCATAGCTTTTTTCATTCTTGCGGCTAAATCTTTGCCGTCCAATAGTTTATAAGACATAATAATACACCCCAAATTAATTTTTAATACAAATTCATAAAAGTTCTTTTCTAAGCTCTTCGGGAGACTTTGGCGAAAGATACCCCAGAGGAATATCAAATACCGTTAAAGCCCCTGTTCTGCCTTCCCTGTTAAGCTTTACCACAGCACGGGCATAAGCAGTCAGCACACTGGCGGTAAACTCAGGATTACTTTCCAGCTTCAGCGAAAACTCAACAATATGTCTCATATCATTATTTTCACCTGTATCTCCACTTCTTATAACACGTCCGCCATGAGGCATCCGGCTGTGATTTTTAATCAGCTCATCCTCTGAAATAAAGTGAACAACAGTATTATAGTCGGCAAAATAATTGGGCATATTCTTTATTGCTTTTTCTATCTCAGTTTTGTCGGCACCATCCTCAGCAACAACAAAGCACTCTCTCAAATGCTTTTCACCGGTGGTCAAATAAGGTTGTTCACCTTTTCTTATCCTGTCTATTGCACTTTCCACAGGTATAGTGTATTGAATTCCGTTTTTTACACCCTTAACATGTCTTATTGCATCTGAATGCCCCTGACTGACACCCCTGCCCCAAAAGGTGTAACTTTCGCCCTGAGGAAGAATTGCTTCCATTAATAAACGGTTCATGGAAAACAGTCCCGGATCCCAGCCTATTGAAATTGCAGCAGTTTTTCCCGAAAGTAAAGCTGCTTCATTAACGCTGTTAAAATACTCAGGTATTTTTGCATGAGTGTCAAATGAGTCCACACAATTAAAAGCAGCAGCGTATTTGGGGCCTTGTTCAGGTAAATCAGTTGCAGAACCGCCACATAAAATTAATACATTAATTAAATCCTTATACTTATATATATCATCTATATGAAGAACCTTCACTGATTCTGACACAGTTTTTATGCTTTCCGGTGCTCTTCTTGTAAAAACAGCTGCAAGTTCCATATCATGGTTTTGCAAAACCGATAATTCCACTCCTCTGCCTATGTTCCCATAGCCTAAAATTCCAACTTTTATTTTTTCTGTCATAAATTATCCTCCAATACTTATATATTGTTTTCTTTTTTAATAGGCAGTTTCGTAATTTCCATAAATTCAGGATGCGTACGAAAAGCTGAAAAATCAAGGGAAGCCTTAGCTCTTAATTTTAAATTTGGATTAATTTCGAACGCACGGGTTAAAAATCCAATCGTTGCATCTACATCCCCGGATAGTGCCGATACCCGGGCAAGCCCAAACAGAATCTCATCATCATCGGACTTCAACTTAAGACCTTCCTTATACAGTCTTATTGCTTCAGAGTAATTCTTAAGTGAAATCACAGCTGAAGCCCAATTGTAGTAGAGAGCCGGATCGTCACTTGTAAGCCTGTGAGCCCGCTTAAATACTCTTACAGCTTCTTCGTAGCGCTTCATCATCATTAACGAGACACCAAGATTGAAATGAACCAGATATGATTCAGGATGCTCTCTCACAGCTTCCTCATACACTCTGATGGCTTCATTGATTCTGTCTGTCGTTATGTATATCTCGGCCAGAAGATTGTATGCCATTTCAAGACGCTCATCGCCATTCAGCGACTTTTCCAGGCACTCTATAGCCTTATCAGTTTTTCCATCAACATCATAAATTGATGCCATGCTATAAAAAGCTCTGCTGAAATCTGGCCTGAGTTCTGTTGCAAACTTGAAGTTTGAGATTGCTTCCTCAGTTTTTCCTTCATGTCGCTGTGCTATTCCCAGCCGGTAATAAACTTCAGCATCCTGCGGAGTCAATTGTGTAAGCTTTTTGTATGCCACCAGAGCATTTTTCCAGTCACCGCGTTTACGATAAAGTTTCCCCAGAAGAGACCAGGCTTCGGTAAATTCCGGATCGTTTTCAACTATAGTTTCCAGCTGATACTTACACTCCATCTCCTCGTTTTTCTCAAAACACAAACGTGCCAGAAGATATCTTAATTTATTATCCTCTTTGGATTTCAGAGCTTCACGAATATGTCTCTGTGCTTCACCCAGCTCATCTATTGCTATGTAGCATTTCGCAATATTGATATCCGCCTCTCTTAGTCCTTCTATATCCTTCTTAACCATTAAAAACTGTTCGATTGCCAATACATATTTTTTAGTCATATAAAGGCATAAACCGTATCCAAAACGCAACATAGGCCGAAGAAGCTCATCTGTATCAGCGGCCTTGTTTTTCTTTGATTTATTAAAAGAATCGTCACCGATTAAATGCAATGCTTTTTTACAGCGTTGTATTGCATCTCCATACAATCCGTTTTTGTAGGAAAGCCATGCAGTATTGTAAATAATATGTGCGTTATTTCTTAATAGCTCAGAAAGTATTGTATATATATCAAGGGCTTGTTTAAAATCACCATTATCAATAAGCTTATGTACAGCCACCAGCTGTCTGTTGATATTTGTCTTAAGATGTTTGTCTCTCAGGTCTATAGTATTGGCAATAATGCCCGGTTGAATTTCTGGTTTCCATTCATCCAACTCTTCTAAATACTCATTATATTTCCAGCTTTTGTGGCTCTGTCTTTCCAGCTTTTCTATCAGCGGTGCATCGGTCAGTGACTTTTTTATTCTGTTTTTCATCCCGATATAATCCGAGATCAAAAAAACTCCCGGCAGTAACAATCCAGAAACAATAATTACAATTTCATATAACGGTACTGAGAGAACACGGTTTATTATTGTAAGAACCCCTGATGTAAAAGCGCAAAGCTGAATCGCAAACACTATAATAGATAATGCATCCAGTCTGCGAAAGCATCGTACAGCCATATAAACCGCCATAAAAGCCATCATAAAAACAATAAAAGCCAGTGATATATTATAGTTGGTAGGAATATTCTCTAGTAAGGTCATGCTTCATCCCCCGGATTAGACATCTTCAATTCATTCCAGCGCTCACGGGAAATCAGTATACGCCTTGGTTTACTGCCTTCATATCCGCTGATAATGTTACGCTCTGCCATCTGGTCAATAATACGGCCGGCTCGGGCATATCCCACCTTAAATTTTCTCTGAATAAACGAAACGGATGCCTGCCCACAATCAATAACCGCTTCGATGGCGTCATTCAGGAGTTCATCGCATTGGTCATCTTTATTACTTTCGTCTTCATTCTTAACATTATCGTTAATATTTTCTATTATTTCCTGATCATACTGAGCTCGGATCTGATTCTTTACAAAGTCAACAACCAGTTCCACTTCCTTATCAGTTACAAAGGCTCCCTTAACGCGAACAGGTTTCGGAATCCCAACCGGATAATAGAGCATGTCCCCTTTTCCCAGCAGTTTCTCTGCCCCGCCCATATCAAGGATGGTACGGGAATCCACCTGTGAAGATACTGCAAATGCTATCCGGGAAGGAATATTGGCTTTGATAACACCAGTTATAACATTAACAGAAGGCCTTTGGGTTGCAATAACTAAATGCATGCCTGCAGCACGGGCCATTTGTGCCAGGCGACAAATTGAATCCTCCACATCATGTGGAGCAACCATCATAAGGTCAGCCAATTCATCGATAATAATAACTATCTGCGGTAGTTTTGAACCTTCGCCCGATTCATCAACAGAGGCATTATAACCAAGTAGATCTCTTACTCCTCTGTCAGCAAACAGCTTGTATCGGGAAGTCATCTCAGAAACAGCCCACCGCAAAGCCCCTGCGGCCTTATTAGGATCGGTGACTACAGGGATGAGCAAATGGGGAATGCCGTTATATCCACCCAGCTCAACCACCTTCGGATCAATCATCAGGAGCTTTACATCATCCGGAGAAGCCTTGTAAAGCAGACTGATAACTATTGAATTGATGCAGACACTCTTTCCTGAACCTGTTGCACCCGCGATAAGTATATGAGGCATTTTTGCCAGGTCAATAACAATATTTTCTCCGGTTATATCCTTGCCTAATGCCACTGAAAGATGTGATCTTTGCTTTCTAAATTCCGTTGACTCCAGAACACTTCTGAGACTTATAGGAGCTACTTCTTTATTGGGTACCTCAATTCCTATTGCTGCTTTCCCTGGAATTGGCGCCTCAATTCTGACCCCGGTAGCTGCCAGGTTTAAAGCAATATCATCTGTAAGGTTTACAATACGACTTACTTTGACCCCCGGCCCGGGCTGAAGCTCATATCGGGTAAAAGCGGGACCCACAGATACATTAATAATTTTTGCCTCTATACCAAAGCTTTCCAGAGTGCTCTCAAGTTTTTTCGCACTGTCTATTGAGGTAGATCTTATTTTCTTCATATTATTCTCTCCCTCTTTCGATTTGGAGAGAAGTTCAATGGGAGGATATATATATTCATCTCTTTTTTCGTTTGAATATTCTATATTATCAAAATTCCCGTTACCAGGCTCATTAAAGCTCCCCGTTTTATCTGCCTTAGATGCT
Source organism: Clostridiaceae bacterium (assembly GCA_012523685.1). Classification (GTDB taxonomy): domain Bacteria; phylum Bacillota; class Clostridia; order DSM-8532; family DSM-8532; genus DTU059. The sequence goes on from JAAYTR010000053.1 coordinate 8,278, forward strand.
TTTTTTACCGGAGCATTCCCGGATGTAGAGTTTATATATTTTTCCTGTGTTGTATTACAGTCTGATTTTGAGCCTGTAGCAGACTGTGTTCCATTGTCATTTACACCGGGAATGTTCAGTTGATCATCGTGTGATACCGGTTCATCACCCATATATATTTCATGGGCAGAATCCGGTCCGCCTAACTGCAAATCAGAATTTCCCGGATCTGTGTCAACATTATTTATAGGGAAATCAAGAATTCGGGCTTGCTTTTTCTTTACAGATCTCGTCCTGTTTGTGGTTACAGCAGCTTGATCTTCAATATCAGCAAAGCTTTTTCTTAATTCCCTGTCCTCACGTTTTTTGCGTGCAGCATGCATAATTCCGTTAATGGCATCACTGGTCCCTTTAGCTACACTTCTGGCAGCTTCGGCTAAAGAAAGCCTTGTTATAAGCATGGCCACAATAATGGCAAGAGTAGTGAGAATTATCATTGTCCCCCACTTCTTAAAAACAAAAAGCAACGGAACACCAATAATTCCGCCTATTACACCTCCGCTGGCCAAAAACTCACTGCCTTTGCCTATAGCACATATGCCCTCTTTATAGAAAGTAGTTATATACCTCGATACGGTCATATTTTCATATTTTACAGCGTCATAAAGCCCGGCCTGAAGCATGGCAGAGAACAGAATAAGAAGTAATAGAATTAAAGAAAAGCGTTTATCCTGGTATAGAAGCTTTGGTTTAAAGATTTTCGCCAGGCCGTGGAACATTGCAATCAAAGGAAGAACATATCCGGTCAGGCCGAACATCCCCCCCACAAATTTCCCAAATAATTCACCTAACGGCCCCACCATATTATCAAAGTAAATACTCAAGGCCATTAATATACCAATTGCAAATATCAGCAGTCCACTTGCTTCCGACTTAATCTGTCTGGAAGCACTGGTCTTGCTGCTTTTTTTCTTTTGAATTTTTTTCTTACCGGAAACCGGCCTCTTTTGTACTTTTCTGGAAGCCACAGAATTACCTCCATAATATTTACATTCTTTTCATGCAAGTTTACTATAACATATTATTTTGCCCTTTGACAACGTAAGTAATACATGATATCATTTACGATAATTTCACATTGATATATGTGGAGCAGATAAAGAAAATAGAATATAATCTAAGATAGAGGCGCGTTTTTCATAAGTCGCTTAAGGAAGGATAACGGGTCCTGTGAACTTAAGTAAAAGGGGAAAACGCCGAAGGCAGCGGATGCCGCTTCATCCGTTACCTGGTTGGCTGGCGAATAGCCTTTCAACTGTCGCTATGGCGGAGAGCTATCGGTATGGTTACTATGTAAAATCAAATGGCTTTTGTAATCAAGCTGCCGATAGGAATATTTGGCAGTTTTTTTATTAGCTGATTTTCGTAACATATGCCTGATAAAAATGTTTATTATAAATTGAGAGGAGTGCTCATAATGAAAAAGACACTATTTACTGGCTCATGTGTCGCCTTAATTACCCCCTTCAATGAAAACGGTGTTGACTTTAATAAAATGGAGGAACTTATTGAGTGGCATATAAAAGAAGGTACCGATGCTATATTAATCTGCGGTACTACCGGAGAAGCAAGTACCATGCCGGATGAGGAACATAAGGAAGTTGTCCGTTTTGCGATTGAGAAGATAAATAAACGAGTTCATGTAATGGCTGGAGCCGGAAGTAATGATACAAAACATGCAATTGAGCTTTCTAGATACTGCGAGAGCGTTGGTGCAGATTCTGTATTATCTGTAACACCCTATTACAATAAAACGACACAGGAGGGCCTATATCAGCATTTTAAGGCCATTGCTGAAAGTATAAAAATCCCGGTTGTGATTTATAATGTTCCTTCCAGAACAAATCTTAATATAAGCCCTGCAACATTAAGGCGTCTTGCAGATATTGATAACATTGTCGCCGTAAAAGAATGTAATCTGCTTCAGGCAGCTGAGACTATTTATCTTTGCGGGGATAAGCTGGATTTGTATTCCGGCGAGGACGGTAATATTGTTCCTTTGCTTGCTCTCGGAGGAAAAGGTGTAATTTCGGTTATGGCAAATATACTGCCAAAAGATACTCATAATATGGTAAAATCCTTTCTGAACGGAGATATTGAAACAAGTCGCAAACTGCAGATAAAATCAGTCCCTGTCGAGAAGGCACTATTTTGTGAAACCAATCCTATCCCAATAAAAGCTGCCATGAATTTAATGGGTTTCAATGTAGGATCCTGCCGTTTGCCATTGGTTGATATTTCAGAATCCGGTTTGGCACAGCTGAAAAAGGCGCTTAAGGAATATGGATTAATATAGCACAAATCTCATAAATATATCGGAGGTTATTTAATGATTCGCATACTATTAAACGGATGCAACGGCAAAATGGGGCAGGCAATCACACGATCATGCAAGTTTAATGATAAATTACTGATTGTTGCAGGGGTAGATACCGCCATTCAGGCAGACAGAAATTACCCTGTATATACTGAGCCGAAACAGGTAAAAGAGAACATAGATATTATAATAGATTTTTCTCACCCCTGCGCTTTGGAAAGTATTCTTAATTATGCAATAGAAAAATCCCTGCCCATAGTTATAGCTACTACAGGACATAATGATGCCCAAAAGCAGCTTATTATCAATGCTGCTGAATCTATACCGGTTTTAGTGTCTGCGAATATGTCGCTGGGAATAAACCTTATCGTGGATTTGGCTAAACGTGCTGCAAAGATGCTTCACGGATCGTTTGACATTGAAATCATAGAAAAACATCATAATCAGAAAATTGATGCCCCCAGCGGTACTGCACTTGCTATTGCCGATAGTATTAATTCTGCGCTTCCAGGAAATGAGATGAAATACGTTTATGACCGTCATTCATCAATGCAAAAAAGAACAAGAGATGAAATTGGCATTCATTCGGTCAGGGGCGGCACTATAGCAGGAGAGCATACTATTATTTTTGCTGGTAATGATGAAATTATAGAAATCAAGCACACAGCCATATCAAAAGATCTCTTTGCGGAGGGTGCTTTAAAAGCTGCTGCTTTCCTTTATGGCAAGCCACCAGGATATTATAAAATGCAGGATATATTCTCATAAGACATAAAAAGACAGGGGGATGGTTCCCCTGTCTTATTCTTTATCGCTTATTTCCTCTGAAGGAGCAGGTTTCAGATATTTATCAATAACAGGGTTTATAAAGAAATTAATTACCAGCCCCGGCAGAGTGAACCCGAGAAGAAGATAATAGATGTATATCACGGCCAGAACCGCAACACTGCCTGTAAACACTACAATCAGCGAGGGAGCAATAAGCAGCAGAGCACATATAAGCAAGACAGCAATATTAGGTAAAAACCGCCCTATGCTGAACAAAAATGCATTTTTATATAAATGTCTGATTTTCAATTCATAGGTTACCATCATGGGATAAATATACATACACATCATAATAAACAATATTAAGATTAAAAATAAAATGCCGTTAGCGGCAGCAAGCAATAAACTGCTTCCATTCCTGGTCAGCTGGCCGTAAAGGTAAAAGTCCAATAAGAGAAATATAAATGCAGCCAGGTTAATAACGCTGACAATCAGACCTTGCTTTAAATTTTCTTTAATTTTATCTTTAAAGTCTGACCAATAAAACGTGGGGATCTCATATGAAAAACAGCGTAAAAGATAGGCTAATCCTGCCTGTGACGGTCCCACAGCAAGAACTGGTATTGACATCAGCAGCATCATCGGAGGAAATCCGTAAACAAACATAAGTACAATAATATCGGCCGGAGACTCAACTGCAGGTGTTAAAGGACTGATTAAATAACCGCTTAAGAAATATGAGATTACAATAAGCGGGATATTAAAAACCAAATAGATTAAGTTAAACTGAATAAGCTTCCAGAACTTTCTGCCTAATACTTGAAAGAAAATTGTTATTCTGCTTCTGTTATCCTCGTATACCTCTTCCGGCGCAACATCAAAAACTTTTTCTTCGTCGTTCATAATAAATCCTTACCTTCATTGATTTTATATTGCAAAATAATATTACTTGAACTAGTATTGTAATAAAGTATATCATAAAATATGATTTTATTTGTAGCATAAATAATAAATAATATTTTATTAAGAGGTAGCTATGACTAAACTTTATATCAAGCAAAAAGTATTTTCCTTTGGTGACAAATATAATATTTATAACGAAGACGGGCAACCTGTGTTCTCTGTTCAGGGTGAGGTTTTCACATTCGGCGCGAAAATTCATATTTACGATGCTACTGGAGCAGAGATTTTTTTTATAGAGCAGAAGCTGTTCAGATTCCTTCCTGAATACCATATTTTCAGTGGAAACACTTTAAGTGCTATCATAAAAAAGGAATTCTCCTTTTTTACTCCAAAGCTGAACATACAGAGTGAGTTTGGGGACTACACTATTGCCGGTAATCTCTTCGGAATGGATTTTTCCATTCTGCGCGACAATATTACAGTAGGAGAACTTCATAAAGTCTGGTTGTCATGGGGTGACAGCTATGAATTAATTATTAATAACGAGAACGATATCCCCCTGTTTTGTGCTTTTTCAATTGCTATTGATCATTGTATCCATAACGAAAAGAGAAACTGATTCTCGAATTTTTTATATTGAATAAATTGCAGTTTATATTGACAGAGCCGGTTTCAGTATGTATAATAAATCTTGCTGTTCATCTAACCACATATGCGGCCGTGGTGGAATTGGCAGACACGTACGTTTGAGGGGCGTATGCGCGAGCGTACCGGTTCAAGTCCGGTCGGCCGCACCAGAATTAAGCTCTATCGAGAAATCGGTGGAGCTTTTATTATTAAAGGTCGCTACACTGTTTACAACAAGCGATGCATTGCGGAAAACATCATTCTAAATGGAGCGAAGAGGAATAAAGAATTGTTATATCAACTTTAAGATTCCTTCGCTATCGTTCAGGGTGATAAACGAAATATGTCATTCTGAACGGAACGTAGTAAAGTAAAGAATCTTATAGACAGGTCTTTTCAAAGAGAAGAGGTGCCACTAACAGATGGAAACTGCGAAATCGTCAAATAACTTTTTTGCTGGGATTAAAGATGGTATACCTATAGGATTAGGTTATCTCTCAGTTTCCTTTACATTTGGAATAATGGCGGTAAATTCCGGCCTGTCTGTTTGGATCGCAGTGTTGATCTCCATGACTAATCTAACATCAGCAGGGCAGTTTGCCGGAATAGGTCTCATCAGCGCCGGCGCTTCTTATATAGAAATGGCTCTTGCCCAATTCGTTATAAACCTGCGTTATTCACTTATGTCCCTGTCTCTTACCCAAAAAACCGATAATTCGTTTAACATATTACAACGATTGATTCTCTCATTTGGAATAACAGATGAGGTTTTTGCCGTAGCCAGCGGAAAAGCGCACGATATAAGTACTAAATATATGTATGGGCTGATAACCGTCCCTTATTTAGGCTGGGCTGCGGGTACATTATTTGGGGCTATCGCAGGTTCAATATTACCTGATTCTGTGTCCTCAGCGATGAATATTGCAATCTACGGAATGTTTTTGGCTATTATAATTCCACCTGCGAAAAAAGCCCGTCCCGTGCTGTGGGTAACCATCCTTTCAGTGGTCATCAGCTTACTGCTTCACTATACCCCATATCTTAACAAATTATCAGAAGGTTTTGTCATAATAATATGCGCTCTTACCGCCTCCGGTTTCGGAGCACTATTCTTTCCTGTGAAGGAGGCTACAAAATGATAATGATACATATTTTAATTATGGCAGGAATAACATACCTGGTTCGAATGCTTCCGATGGCAATATTCAAGAAAAAAATAGAAAGCAACTTTATAAAGTCCTTTCTATATTATGTTCCTTTTGCAGTTCTTGGTTCTATGACCTTTCCGGCTATTTTTACCTCGACTTCTTCTCTGTATTCTGCAATTGCAGGTACAGCTGTCGCAATATTACTTGCTTTTAAAGAAAAGAGCCTGTTAACGGTTGCCTTATCATCCTGCTTTGCTGTTTACATTACAGAATGGATATTGAAATCTATAGATTTATTCTAGCCAATTATTCCCATTAATTCTATCGGCCTATCAATTATAAAATCTGCACCTTCCCTTTCTAAAACATCTCTGTCTCTGAAGCCCCAGGTAACAGCCACACACTTTGTCCCAGCATTCTTTGCAGTTCTGACATCAACCTCGGAATCGCCTACATAAATGGCTTTACCTGCAGAAGACTGTAATTCTTGAAGAGCTTGAAAAACAGTATCCGGTGCAGGTTTTTTAGAAATATCTGCTGTCTCTCCGATAGCTACTTGTATGTACTCCCCAAAAAAATCCTGAACCAGTTCCTTTACTGCTTTGTCAAGTTTATTTGAAACAACTGCAAGTTTATAGTTTTCTTCCTTAAGTTGTTGTAGAAGTTCTATAATCCCATTATATGGTGCTGTTTTATTCCTCATATTCTCAGAGTAATGTTTTTGATTTGCTTCCAGGCATTCATTGTAAAAAGGATCATCAATTCCACCGGGAACGGCAAGCTCAATTAATTTTCTTACACCATTGCCCAGAAACTTTCTTATTTCTTCAATGCTTCTTTTCGGGTATCCATACAGTTCCAGCGCATAATTTACGCTATCTGTCAAGTCTTCAAGGGTGTTAAGCAATGTTCCGTCTAAATCAAATATTATAGTATCGTACTTTTTTATGAAAATCACTCCTAGTCAATTATTGATATTAAATGCTTTATTGCCTCGTAAAATTAACCGTGAACAGGCATTATATCATACATTCCTTCGTCGGTAAAATCTGTTTTGCGATTTACCGAAGTCTGCATAATCTCTAAAGGGGTGCAAAAAAAACTGCAATCTTAAAGCGTACAAAAACTGGTACGCTTCACATATACCCATTGATTAAGATTACAGCATATTCTATTTGTGATAGAGCTTCTTAGACTGATACTGGGGTTCACATGTAATATTAACACCTAATTTATGGAATATGTTTTCATCCACTTTAGATAGAATAACAGTTGAATGTGCCTCACAACCCCGGAGCTTGGGAAGCTGTTCCATTGCAAGTGCAGCAGTAGGATTAGTTGCAGCACAAATGGAAAGGGCTATCAATATTTCATCGGTATGAAGTCGTGGGTTTCGATTCCCCATATGTTTAATCTTTAAAACTTGAATCGGCTCTATTACAATGGGCGAAATCAGGTGTATATCATGATGTATCCCGCCTAATTCTTTAAGAGAATTTAACAGAAGTGCTGCTGAAGCACCAAGTAGCGGTGTAGTCTTACCAGTTATAATTCGACCGTCATTAAGCTGAAGAGCTACAGCAGGTGCACCGGTAGCTTCAGCCCGCTGCAAAGCAGCATCAACTACTGGACGATCCTTACTCGATACACCCAGTTGCTTCATCAGAAGCTCCAGTCTATATACTTCTGACTTTTCTGCAAGTCCCTGTCTCTGTGCGCAATATGTGCTGTAATATCTTCGGATGACCTCCTGTTTTGAAGCATCCCGAACGACTTCGTCATCAATAATGCAGTAGCCAGCCATGTTTACACCCATATCAGTCGGGCTCTTATAAGGGGATTTTCCTTCTATTTTTTCAAATATTGCATTTAATACCGGGAATATCTCAATATCTCTGTTGTAGTTTACCGAGGTTACCCCATATGCTTCCAGATGAAAGGGATCTATCATATTAACATCATTTAGATCTGTTGTTGCCGCTTCATATGCAATATTAACCGGGTGTTTCAGGGGAAGGTTCCATACAGGGAAGGTCTCAAATTTTGCATACCCTGCTCTTATCCCCCGCTGATTGTCATGGTATAGCTGAGAGAGGCAGACCGCCATTTTTCCACTGCCAGGCCCGGGTGCTGTAATGACCACTAATGAGCGCGTTGTTTCTATATACTCATTTTTGCCACAACCATTGTCGCTTACTATAAGTGAGATATTTGAAGGGTAATCTGGAATAGGATAATGCAAGTAAACTTTCATTCCTAAGTTTAATAGTCTTTTTTTAAATATATCTGCAGTATGTTGTGCACGATACTGGGTTATTACAACGCTTCCTACATATAATCCTATTTCCCGGAAGGCGTCTATCAAGCGTAATACATCAAGATCGTAGGTTATTCCAAGGTCTCCTCTACGTTTACTCTTTTCTATGTCATCAGCACTTATGGTGATAACTATTTCAGACTGATCCTTTAACTGCATGAGCATTTTTACTTTACTGTCAGGTTTGAATCCCGGAAGAACTCTTGATGCATGGTAATCGTCAAATAGCTTTCCGCCAAATTCCAGGTATAACTTTCCTCCAAAATGAGATATCCGGTCGAGTATTTTTTGAGATTGCAGTTTAATATATTTGTCATTGTCAAATCCAATTTTTGTCATCATATGCTCCTATTATATTAAAACTATGTTACTACTATTTATCTTTACCACAATAACATAACGACCGAAACAGGTCAATTACTCCAAAAAATTATAATGTTTATAAACACAGTATTTATCCGAAAAAAATTAAAGTTTTTATTTTAAGTTAATTATCCACGGTCCTGTCATAGCATACTCTACATCAAAATTTATCAGAATCTTTTTTGTTGAAGTCAAGCCATCAAAGGAAGTTATTGAGTATCCCTTTTGGTCGGAACCCCATAATTCTGCATAGGAACTTTGAGATGTGCTATTATAGCCAAAACTGCCATCTGGTACCTCAACTCTTGGTATTACCCTCAAAACCATTTCTCTTTTATTGTCTCCAACCACAGCACCGGCATCTATTCTTAAACAATCAAATTCTTTAAACCCATCTGGAAGCAATGGGTCGCCTACAGGTACTACAGATGCGGTTTCAATAATAATATTGCTTCCGGGTAAGTCCAGTTTCTTATTTATTTTTTTCTCATGTTCTATTTTGGGCATAGATATTTTTATACCATTTTCATAATTTCTTTTATTGTACAGAATCTGCGGCACAACCAACTTCAGACCTTTGACTTTATCAGGAATATTAAAATATAAGCTGCCAATATTCCCGTTGTTATTCTCCCGCAACTTTTCGTCAGGCATATATATCATACCATCTTCATCTATGACTTTTATACCGTTATTAAATAACTGTGCTTCGTGATCAAACAAGTGGAATCTTATATCATTATACTCTTCCGGGGCAACAGAGCTTAGCAAAACCTCTAAAATACCATTTCCTCTGCTAATATTTGCAAAAACCATAATATTGTCAATTACCGCTACATTACTAACCGATTCGGGGTCTGTTCCGCTATTTACCGAAGACATGGTTATTTCAATCAATTTGTTAAATCCGGCCATTTCAAATTTATACACTTCGTTAATTATGCTCTCTTCATCTAAATTAAAGATTACATCTATTGAATAAACACGGGTTTCAAAAGAGGGGCCGCTCCACACACTATGACTGGACTTAGTTTTCCCGTTTACACCAACCAGGTAAAGGGTTGGTGCTGTTTCTCCGGCAAAGAATCTCTTAAACTCCACCGGATCTTCAATTCCTTCGGCATCAACAGCACCAACATTAGTTTTAATGGAGAGGCGAAGTGTATTATCAGTAATATATGCTGTTTTAATCTCAACGAACTCATCGCCATTTAATACTTTTACCGGCTCGTTCAGGACCGCTTTTATCTGACTTACCCCATCCGAGTTCTGCACAATACCCACACCGGGAATGAAAGAAAATATTCTTTTGCATAGAGCATTTACCGGTGAGTCAGGGATAAATGCCGACAAAACCACAAGCAATATACAAGCAGCAGCTATAGATTTCAAATAAGCCCATTTGTTTTTTTTGATTTTTTTATATGTCTTGTCTAATATTTCAGTCTTCATAACCGCTTCTATTGAAAAGTCAGACTCCAATATATTTTCTGTAAACTCATCTAAATATCTATTTTTATGCATATCTGTATCCCTCCCTTTTCATGAGATCTTTAAGTTTTTCCTTACCTCGTGAAATCCGCTTATATACATTTTCTTGAGTTATTCCAATATCCTTGGCGATCTCAGTTACACTTTCTCCCAGAACAAAACGCTTATAAAAAATATGATTGTCAGGCGGGCTGAGCTCTTGTAAAAGATATAATAAATTGTTTTCCAATCCATTCAGATAGCTATTATCTGAAACAGGTATTTCATTAATATCATCAAATGAAATCACATTGCTATGTTTAGAGTATTTACGAAGATAATCTATGGCACAGCCGCGGGTAATAATTACAATCCACGTCTTAAATGATGCTTTTGCTTGATTGTATTTGTTTATTCTCTTCCATATGGTAAAAAGAATGTCACTGATACACTCGGACATATCTTCATCATTTTCAATACCGGTATTCTTAACAATATACTTCATCAATCCTGCGTATTTATCAAGGAGATACGACAGCCCTTCCTGCTCTCTTGCTCTTAATAGAGCAAGTATATTGTCGTCGCTCATCTCTTCACCCCTTTTTTCTTTCTATATTTATATCCGTAAAAAAACTCACCTTTTGGACAAAGAAAAAGGCTGTCTCAAAATGGGAGGTCATCCAACGTTACGCTTGGAATGACATATCTCTTATTTTGAGACAGCCTCTTTAATTATTATGTATAAGAGTCTAGATTGTCCATTCGTCATGGATAATACCAACCAGATACCATGTATTCTCAGCTTTTTCAAAAGCTATTCTCAGGCTTCTCCAGTCCATCCCCTCATATTGGGGATCAATGCCTGGAAAATGATATTCTACTATAATAGAACCTTTATAAACCTCGGCACTGTTTTCAAGAGTATTCCCTTTTCCTAAGATTTCATTGTATCCAATATGTTCTGCATTTGCGAAGTCAACATCGTAAATAAATCTTTTATAATAATCCTCAAATGTAAGCTCTATTGGATCCCCGGAGCCATCGTAGCTTCCCCAGGTATATATTGTAGAATCAGATAAAAGGCCGCTTACATCAGATGCAGTAAATACTAAGTCCTTTCCAGCATCAACATAACCATAAGGACTAAAGCGCACACCCTTCTCAGGATGTACAAGTTTTGACAGTTTCTCCATATCTCTGTCTTTCAAAGCCTTTATAACTTCGGTAGATTTATCTTTTATAAAGCTATGGTTCTGCTCATCATCTCTATTTTCAATATTCGGTTTTTCTGTTATCTGAGGGCCAGGACTCTTTATTTGAGGCAACCCACAAGCTGAAATCAGCATAGTCA
>JAAYTR010000054.1 GCA_012523685.1 Clostridiaceae bacterium
GACAGAGGCCATAGCTTTGAAGAGCTGAAAGGTTATTTAAAAAATGTCAGACTTATCGTGGCATATGGAGAGACCCGGAAAAGAATTGCTGATTTTTCTGAAGATTGCTGTATCCCCTGTCAGGATTTTGAAACCCTTGAAGAGGCGACAAAAGAAGCTTATAATTCAGCCCGTCCCGGGGATGTTGTACTTTTAAGTCCTGCATGTGCATCATGGGATCAGTTCAAGAATTTCGAAATCCGGGGAGATATGTTTAAAAAGTATGTTTTTCAGCTTTAGTATCATATAAAATATTTTTATACCTTTCCAGTATGGTTTGGTCTTTAACCTGCACACCGGATTTATAAAAGGTCACTTTCCCTTTTGTGTCTGACGGGCTTAAAAGGTTATTATTTTTTATAACGCTCATCAGATGATTGACAGTGCCTCTGTTGCCATCGATAATGTTAATACTCCCTGGTATGCTTTCTTCCAGAGCTTGCTTAAAGAAAGGAAAATGAGTGCAGCCCAACACCAGAGTCCCATACTGATCAATGTTCTCAGGCATGATTTCTTTAATATAAGCTGATACCTCCGGCCCGTAAAAAATAAATTTTTCAGCAAATTCCACCAGCTTTGGTGCAGGCAGCATATCAACAATATGTTCAGAGTCAAATCTTGAAATCAGGTTCTGAAATTTTTCTTCTTTTAACGTAAGAGCGGTCGCCAGAACAAGCACACGCTTATCTCCATTATTATTCATCTGTACAGCAGGCTTGACGGCCGGCTCCATCCCTATTACCGGAAAGTTGTATGCTTTTCTTAAATCACGTACGGCAGCACTTGTAGCCGTATTACATGCTATAACCAGCGCCTTTATTTTTCTTTCATTAAGGAATTTAACTGCATCGAAAGTAAGTCTCTTTACTTCCTCCCTGGTTTTTGTTCCATAGGGGGCATTGTCAGAGTCGGCATAATATATATAATTTTCGTTAGGCAGAAGCATTAGTGCCTCTCGAAGCACTGATAACCCGCCAATTCCGGAATCGAAAAAACCTATATTCATACTATATATCACCATTACCAAGTTTATATATAACTTATTTTATCACATTATCAGGATACACCAAGGGATACAGCAATTAAAACCTTTTATTATTGTTGTTAACTGATCTTTATTTAATATATAATTTGTTGTGGTATACTTAGAAATATTACGGATTATGGCATAGGGGGTAAAATAAAATGATTGCATCTATAATTATGATTTTGGTTATTATGCTTATTCCCCGCATCATTATGCTGGCTTCTGAGAGAATTCTCTTTTTAAGAACTATTGGGCCTGTTTTTATTTGTTATGTTACAGGATTTTTATTAAGTACCCCTTTAAAGAATGCCGGTGCTGATATTACTCTTGCGGCTGATTTATCGTCGGTACTGGTATTAATAGGAATGCCTTTGATTCTATTTTCAGCAAATCTACCTGCTCTGAAAAAGCTGGCAAAACCTATGATAATATCATTTAACATCAATATTATTGCAGTGTTGATAGTTGCAATAGTATCATTTTTCATATTTAATGAAATACTTCCTAATGCTCATAATATAAGCGGTATGCTTGTTGGAACATATACAGGCGGCACACCCAATATGATAGCAATCGGGCATGGACTTAATGCCGGTCCGGAACGGATTATGCTTCTGCAAACCGCAGACATGATTGGCGGTGGCATTTACTTTTTTATGCTGCTTTCTATAATGCCAAGAGCAATGAAAAAGATATTGCCGGAGTATAAACCTGTTGGCAGTTATAACATAGATGAGGCTAAATACTATGCCGAAACATTCAGCGGCGAAAAACAGAGCGTTAAGCCTTTTAAAGCCTTTATGTCCCGAGTCAGTCTTGTATCCGTTTCCATAATATGCGTCTTAATTTCAACGGGCATTTGCCTATTGCTTCCCAGCCGGTACGGTAATACCGGTTTAGCTAAATTAGGGGAATACACGGCTCTGATAATGTTATTGGTTACGAGCTTCGGCATTATTTTGTCCTTTGTTAAAAAAATACGAAATGCACCCGGATCCTATAGTTCCGGACAGTATTTCTTATTGATGTTTTCTGTAGGAATGGGTTTATGCTTTGATCTTTCTGCTGTAAGCAGTTCCCTGGTTTTATTGGGTATGCTGCTGATTATCCAGTTTGGAACTGTATTACTGCACATTATCATGGCAAGAATCTGGAAAATAGATTATCATACCATGATTATTACTTCAACCGCAGGAGTTTTTGGCCCCGCATTCATTATTCCTGTTGCAAACGCCTTACATAATGATGAGATTATCTTGCCGGGCATACTCTGTGGAATCTTGGGCTATGCAATCGGAAATTACCTTGGTATAGGAGTCGGCCAGCTGCTTTACTTGCTTGGATAACTGTGCTTATGGTAAAAAGGAGGACTCTTAATGATTAAAAAGCTGCTTCCTAGTCTGGGAGAGTTTAAAAAATATGCGATACTAACACCTCTTTTTGTAATCGCAGAAGTAATTCTTGAAATATATATACCTTTTCTCATGTCAAAAATAATTGATGTGGGTATAAAGAACAGTGATACGAATTATATTCTGAAAATTGGCGCATTGATGATATTAATGGCCCTGTTTTCTCTCTTATTCGGAGTTCTTGCCGGGAAATTCGCCGCTACAGCCAGTGTAGGTTTTTCTAAAGGTCTTAGAAAAACTCTGTTCGAGAAAATTCAGATGTTCTCTTTTGCAAATGTGGACCGGTTTAGCACCGCCTCGCTTATTACCAGACTGACCACTGACATTAACCATACTCAAATGGCCTTTCAAATATCAATCAGAATGCTGGTGCGCGCTCCAATAATGTTAATAAGCGCTACATTCATGGCCTATACTATAAACCCGAGACTCTGTATTATATTTTTAGTGGCTATACCTTTATTGAGTACAGCTCTTTATCTTATCGGCACCAAAGCGTTCCCTCTATTTAAGGCAATGCTTAAAAAGTATGACCGGCTAAACGCTATGGTTCAGGAAAATCTGATAGGAATTCGCGTTGTAAAAGCTTTTGTACGTGAAGACCATGAGAATGAGAAATTTAGAAAAGCCGCTGATGAAGTCCGTCTGGCACAACTGAAAGCCGAAAAAATATTGGTTTTAAACATGCCAATTATGCAATTTGTAATGTACGGCTGTATGATTGCAATCTCATGGTTTGGCGGTAACATGATAATTGGAGGTACCATGGAAACCGGTGAGCTTATGAGCTTTATCAGTTATGTTACCCAAATCCTGGTTTCGCTTATGATGATTACTATGGCTTTTGTTATTATTGTCATATCAAGAGCCTCCATGACACGAATTGTTGAGGTTATTGATGAAGAAATTGATATTAAGGATGATTCATCAGGAAAAGACTTTGAAGTTGAAGACGGATCGATTGTTTTTGAAAATGTCAATTTCAGCTACAGTAAAAACCTGGAAAACTTAACCTTATGTGATATAAATTTCAGAATTGAATCCGGTGAGACTATAGGCATAATCGGCAGCACAGGCTCCGCTAAAACGACGCTTGTTCAGCTTATTCCAAGGCTTTATGATGTGTTAAGCGGAAGAGTTCTGGTTGGAGGGCATGACGTAAAAGAATATAA
>JAAYTR010000055.1 GCA_012523685.1 Clostridiaceae bacterium
AATTACTTACAGCCATTCTGAAACCATCTAAGGAAACTATTTTAATTTCACCATTTTCAACTTCTATTAATGAGCCTGTCATAATCTTTCTATTCTCATCTGTTCCGACTGCAAATATTGTCTGCTTTATCAGCTCCTTAAGAGAAGCCTGGCTTATATTGAAAGTTATGTCATTTTTGTATTCCGGCGGCAGAGGAT
Organism: Clostridiaceae bacterium; assembly: GCA_012523685.1. Classification (GTDB taxonomy): domain Bacteria; phylum Bacillota; class Clostridia; order DSM-8532; family DSM-8532; genus DTU059. The sequence goes on from JAAYTR010000055.1 coordinate 199, forward strand.
ATGAAGATGAATCCATACCTTTTATCTCAAAGTATGAGTTCAGACATTCAATTTTTACCTTACTGTTTTCATATACTTCAATTGATACAGGTGCATCAGGAAGTTTTCTTATTATATCTCCAAATATTCTTGCATTTATTACAACAGATCCTTTTTCCATTATGTCTGCATCAAGATTATATTCAATTGCTAAATCAAAATTATTACCTATAAGCTTCAGTTTTTCATCAGCTTCAATAAATATACCTTCCAGTACAGGAAGTGTAGCTTTTGCCATAATAGCTTTTTGAACAATGTTTATTGCTTCCAGTAAGTTTTGTTTAAGGATAATAACTTTCATTTTCTTATCTCCTTATATTATTTATAGATTTAGTCGTAATAGTAATAAGTGTTGTTAATTATGTTGAAAAGTGTTTTAAAGCTCTGGTATTAAACAAATTTCTATGTTTATAACATTGTTGATAATTGTGTCTTTTTCATGTATAACTTTTTTCCTGTAAAATCGACAAAATTCTCAACATTTTATCCATCCACATATCCACACTTTTCTGAGGATATATTTAATTTATTTACTGTTTTCCTGTAATGTTTCTTTTTAATTCTGTAATGGCACGTCTCAGTTCGGCGCTTTGATCAATTTCATTGGAAATCTTGTCGCAAGCGTGCATAACAGTTGTATGATCCCTTCCTCCAAAAACCTGACCGATCTTTGGAAGAGACATTCCTGTTAATTCCCGACAAAGATACATTGCTACCTGTCTTGGGAAAGATATATAACGGGATCTTTTTTGAGTCAGCATCTGATCCGGGGATATGTCATAATATCGGGAAACAACTTTTATTATGGTATTATGATTTATATTAGTAACCGATATATTTGCCAATATCTGCTTTAAGCATTCCTGGGCAAGTTCCAGTGTAATAGGGCTTCCGGTTAATGAAGCATAAGCGATTACACGATTCAATGCTCCTTCCAGCTCTCTGATATTAGATTCAATATTATTTGCAATGTATACCAGGACCTCATTTGGTATATCATATTTCTCTAATTGTGATTTTTTACGCAGGATTGCAATACGGGTTTCTGTATCAGGAGCCTGTATATCAGCAATTAAGCCCCATTCAAATCTGGAACGGAGCCGTTCTTCCAATGTAAGAATCTCTTTGGGAGGCTTGTCACTTGAAATTACAATCTGCTTATTTAATTCATAAAGAGCATTAAAGGTATGGAAAAATTCCTCCTGGGTTCTTTCCTTACCTCCAATGAATTGAATATCATCTATAAGAAGAACATCTATACTTCTGTATTTACTGCGAAACTCCTCGTTTCTGTCATCTTTTATTGCATTTATCAGATCATTGGTGAACTTTTCCGAGGAAGTATACAAAACCTTTGTTTCTTTATTCTGTTCAATCACATAATGACCAATTGCATGCATAAGATGAGTTTTACCAAGGCCTACACCGCCGTAAATAAAAAGAGGATTATAGGCTGTAGCCGGTGCTTCCGCAACTGCCAGTGCAGCTGCATGAGCAAATTGATTGCCGTTTCCTTTTACAAATGTGCTAAAAGTATACTTGGGATTTAATATAGAAAGAGCCGGTGATATTTCTTCCGGTGCATTTTGTGTTTCTGTCAATCCTTCTGAGTTTTTAATACAGAATTCTGTCTCCAGATCCCTGTTGGTAACTACTTTTATTGCGTTTTGTATAAGATCTTTATATCTGGATTTTATTATACCTAAATTAAATTCCGAAGGAACCTCAAGTATAATTTTGTTATTATCTATAGAAACAGGAACAATAGTCTCAATCCATGTTGAAAAGCTGACACTTGTCATCTCCTCCTCGAGCAGTTTTGTGACTTGATACCATGTTTCATTTAAACCAGTTGACATTAGAAATTCCTCCGTTTGTATTCCTGACCGTATCTTTAAATATATCAAACTTCATTCTTCGTTTCAACAAAAACTCATTTGGGTAATTTGTAAAAAAGCGCCTTGCTAATTGGCCCAATTGATTACTTTTTATTGACTTTGTTGTATAATTGGTTATATAATATTTGCTGGTGTCCTTATAAATAAGAAAAATACCTGATAAGATATAGATTGATCGGAGGTGCTTTATATATGCTTCGTACCTATCAGCCTAAGAAAAGGCAGCGTAAGAAGGAACATGGTTTCAGAAAAAGAATGAAGACCGCAAACGGAAGAAAAGTATTAAGAAGAAGAAGATTAAAGGGCAGAAAGAAGTTAACTGCATAAAGACCATTTTATTGGTCTTTTCTTCTATTGTAAACTCAACAGGGTTCACGTGTATCCTTTCGTAATTTTAAGATTTCGTTTATTACCGGGATTCTTTTTCAACGGTTGGATGAAAATATCTATAAAAAATGGTTAACACGTTGAATAAAAACCAATGCTATCATGGATAGAACCTGATAGCAGAATTGAAGAAAACGTAATGAAAAAAAATAATGTATTGGTAAACAACAGAGATTTTCAAAAGGTATATAGGCGAGGAAAATATGCATCGACCGCCTTTTTAGTTGTTTATAGTCTGAAAAACAATACTGAAGCAACAAAGTATGGAATTACCACGAGCAAAAAGGTAGGAAATTCTGTAAAAAGAAACAGAATGCGCAGACTGATTAAAGAGAACATAAGAGAATTGTATAATCAGCTAAACAAAGGCTTTGATATAGTTATAGTTGCAAGAAAAACAGAATCATCCGCAAACAAGGAGATTATTGGGAAAGAATTAAGGTATCTTTTTTACAAGTTAGGTCTTTTAGACAGGGAAAGTTAGATAATGTTAAAAAAAATAGTCATAGCTGTTATAAAACTATATAGACGATATTTATCGCCCCTTAAAAGAAAACCTGCATGCAGATTTTATCCCACATGTTCACAATATGCACTGGAAGCCGTAACAAAATACGGTGCAATAAAAGGTACTTATTTAGCGATACTTAGGATATTAAAGTGTCATCCCTTCCACCCAGGAGGATATGACCCTGTAAAATAGAAACTTGGAGGAAAAGTTTATGGGAATTTTAAGTGCGATTGGCAAGATATTCGGTATGCTGATGTATTTTATTTATAATACGATTGGCCTTCATAATTATGCACTTTCATTGGTTTTCTTTACATTAGTTTATAAGTTGATCTTATTACCCTTATCTATTAAACAGATGAAGTCAACTCAACTGATGCAGGAGCTCCAGCCAGAGCTTCAAAGAATTCAGGAACGCTATAAGAATGATAAAGAAAAGCTTCAGGAAGAACAAATGAAGTTTTATCAGGAAAAGAATTATAATCCGGCATCAGGTTGTCTTCCAATGCTAATACAATTACCTATTATTATTGCACTTTTTTATGTTATCAGAATGCCCATGTCATATATGCTGGATATCCCGGCCAGAGCAGTAGGCCATATGGCTCTTGTTTCTATTCAGTCCGGTGATTTGCAGTTTGATAACAGCAGATTCAATTTGGATATACGTGATCCTTACGGCGATAATATAGATGACGCTTATTTACAGCAGGCATATAAGGATTTATCAGGTAAAGATCCTTATATAGAAATAAAAATATTGGACGCAATTGACAGGAAAGAAGCAATTGTTACTGAAAATCCGTATCTTTCTCAAGAGCAAAAACAAATATTGACCGATTTCGATCTTAAAGTGTTCAATTTCTTTAACCTGGGAATAAAACCAACAATTAATCCAAAGGAAATAACCGCGAATCCGGGGGTATATCTGCCGGCACTGATTCTGCTGGTTATTGCAGTTGGTACAACATTCTTAACAACATCACAAATGATGCCCAAGCAGCCTGAGACAAAAAGTAAAGATCCGAAAGCCGCCAATAATGGTTGCGCAAACAAAAGTATGCTTTGGATGAGCCCAATAATGACTCTTTGGATTGGATTAGGCACTCCTTGCGGATTATCGGTTTATTGGACTCTTAATAATATATTAAGCTTTGGTCAGCAAAAGCTTGTAAATAAGTTTTACAAGAAAGATGACAAAGCAAAGAAGGAGGAGAGCAACGTTGCAAAAGTCAATAACAAAAGAGGCAAAGACAGTTGATGAGGCAATCAGGCTTGCATGTGAAGAGCTGGAAACCGACATTGATAACGTGGATATTGAAATCATAAACGAAGGAAACAAAGGGATACTAGGTTTAATAGGGAATAAGAATGCTGTCGTCAAAGTAACAAAAAAGGCCAGTATTGATGATATTATTGTAGAATTTCTAAGGCCAATTTTTGAGAAAATGGAGATTACAGCAAACCTTGAAATTATTCACGAAGAGGATCACATAACCGTTCGCTTAACAGGAGATGATATTGGTATTGTTATAGGTAGAAGGGGAGAGACTCTGGATGCACTTCAATACCTTCTCAGTCTTGTGGTAAACAATAAGTCAGATGAGTATATACGTATAATTCTGGATGTTGCTGACTACAGGAAAAAGCGGGAGGAGACCTTGATAAGGCTGGCAAACAGGGTTGCAGACAAAGTTACAAGATATCGTAAAAACCTGACACTTGAACCTATGAATCCGTATGAAAGAAGAATAATTCATTCTACATTGCAAGACCATAAGTATGTTGATACACACAGTATCGGAGAAGAACCAAACCGCAAGGTGGTTGTACGTTACAAACAGGGTAGCGGTAAATCTTATTAAGAAATAAAGGGGTTGTCTCGTATTTGGTTGTCATCCTGAGTGTAACGAAAGATCTTTTAAGATTTTTCGGCCATATGGCCTCAGAATGACAAAATTAAAATTTTGAGGCAACCCTTTAATAATTTAATAACCATTTACGCTGCTGACAGGACAAATATAAAGGCAGCAGGAAAAGGCAATAAAATATGATAAATGATACTATAGCAGGAGTTTCTACGGCTGTAGGAAACTCTGGGATTTCAGTAATCCGGTTAAGCGGGCCCGAAGCTTTTTTAATAGCAGATAAGATATTCAAGGGTAAGTATACCGTATCGGAACAAAAATCCCACACCATTCAATACGGAAAAATTATATCAAATGAGACTAAAGAGGTTATTGACGAGGTGCTTCTTTCTAAAATGGAAGCGCCCCGTACTTATACCAGAGAGAATGTAGTGGAAATATCAAGCCATGGCGGCTATACCATTGCAGTATCTTTGCTGAACCTTCTTTATAAAAACGGTGCCAGGCCGGCAGAACCGGGAGAGTTTACTAAAAGGGCATTTTTGAACGGCAGGATAGACCTGTCCCAGGCCGAAGCCGTAATGGATATTATACAGGCAAGAACCCAAAGGGTTTCAAAGATTGCGGTAAAACAGCTTGAGGGGTCTGTGTCCCAAAAGCTAAATGAAATAAGAGAAAGAATTATTACACTGCTGTCCGATATAGAAGTTAATCTGGATTATCCTGAGTATGATGCTGAGGAGATTACTCTATCCAAAGCAGAAAGGGCAGCTGAAGAAATTATAAATGAACTTGACGGCCTGATCAGAAGTTTCCACTACGGAAAGCTCTTGAGAGAAGGCATGGATGTTGTTATTGCCGGCAGACCCAATGTAGGTAAATCATCATTGATGAACAGGCTTACAAGAAAGAACCGCTCAATTGTAACAGATATTCCGGGCACTACAAGGGATACCGTTGAAGAATATGTGAATATAAAGGGTATACCGGTTAAGCTTGTGGATACTGCAGGGGTCAGGGATACCTTTGACCGGGTTGAACAGCAGGGAGTGGAAAGAAGTATAAAAGCAATTTCAGATGCTGATTTTGTTATTATTCTAATAGATATCTCCAAAGGTTTTATAACTGAGGATCAGGATGTGCTTAATAAGGTATTGGGCGAGAACAAGCCGTATGTCTTGTGTTTTAATAAAACAGATCTTGTTAAAGATAAGCAAACAATAAATGAATTTATTAATTCATATCCCGGTGCAATTCTAATGTCTATTTATGAAGATACAGGGATAGATGAGCTGGAGGAGCGTATCTTCGGATATGCTACAGAAAACAGGCAGGATATGGACAATCAGGTACTCATAACAAATGCAAGGCACGAAAGCCAGTTAAGAAAGGCGAAGGAATTATTAGAATCAGCCCACAGGGCGAGCCAATTAAATATGACATTGGATATGGTGGCACTTGACCTAAAAGCAGCACTTGAGGAATTGGGAAAAATAACAGGACACCATGCTGATGAGGATGTAATAAACGCAATTTTCTCAAGATTTTGCCTGGGAAAATAGTGGTCGCTCCGTGCAGCGGAGTCGAAGGATTATAGATGTCAGTTAAAGATCCTTCGCTAACGCTCAGGATGACATACTTTGGTGTCATCCTGAACGAAGCAAAGCGTAGTGAAGGATCTTATATGCCAAACTGAAGATCTCTAGCTGACGCTAAGGATAATATCAGCAGGCCAAGATTACTTAGATATATATTGAAGATATACTGATATACATTAGGTGATATTAATGAGTGATTTTATCGGAGGAGTATACGATGTAATTGTTGTCGGGGCAGGCCATGCAGGCTGTGAGGCAGCTCTGGCTACTGCCAGACTGGGTTTTAGCACAGCAATCTTTACTCTCAATCTGGACAACATAGCAAATATGCCTTGCAACCCCAATATAGGGGGAACGGCAAAAGGTCAGCTGGTTAGAGAAGTTGATGCATTAGGCGGCCAAATGGGCATTTCGGCTGACGCAAATTTTATTCAGTCCAAAATTCTCAATAAAGCCAAAGGCCCTGCCGTATATTCATTGAGAGCACAGATTGACAGGCGTGCATATAGCGACTATATGAAACATGTTCTGGAAATGCAGGAGAATCTGGAAATTAAGCAGGCAGAGGTTACCGATATTTTGTGTAAAGACAAAAGAATAAAAGGGATTCGCGTTCATACCGGAACTGTTTATTATTGTAAAGCTCTTATTTTAACAACAGGAACATACCTGAACGGGAGCATAATAATAGGTGAAAGTAAAGTAAGCAGCGGCCCTGACGGTCTTTTACCTGCAAATAAGCTGTCAAACAGCTTAAAAGAGCTGGGTATAGAATTATTGCGCTTTAAAACCGGAACACCTCCCCGCTTAAATGAGCGCAGCATAGACTATTCTAAATTGATAGAGCAACCCGGTGATGAAGAAATCGTACCTTTTTCCTTTTTGACAGGTGAATTAAATATAGAACAGGTGCCATGTTATATGACCCATACAACAGAAGAAACCCACAGAATAATCCGGGAGAATCTTCACAGATCACCGATGTACAGTGGCGAAATTAAAGGAATAGGGGCCAGGTACTGCCCGTCTATTGAGGATAAAATTGTCCGCTTTGCCGACAAAGAAAGCCATCAGGTATTTGTTGAACCAATGGGACTGGGTACAAAGGAAGTATATCTTCAGGGAATGAGCACCAGCATGCCTGAGGATGTTCAGCTGAAAATGGTAAGGTCCTTGCCGGGCCTTGAAAATGCTCAGATAATGAGACCGGCCTATGCCATAGAGTACGATTGTATCAATCCTGCTCAGCTGAAATTATCGCTGGAGATAAAAGGAATAGAAGGCCTGTTTTTTGCCGGGCAGATTAACGGCAGCTCCGGTTATGAGGAAGCTGCGGCCCAGGGGCTTATGGCCGGCATTAATGCAGCTATGAAATTGCAAAATCGGGAACCTCTGGTCTTAGACCGTTCACAAGCCTACATAGGTGTTTTAATTGATGATTTAGTTACAAAGGGCACAAATGAGCCTTATCGTATGATGACATCCCGTGCAGAATACAGACTTTATTTAAGGCAGGACAACGCCGATGTGAGATTGACTTCAATCGGATATAAAATTGGTCTGGTAACTCAGGAACGTTTTGACCGGTTTATGGCAAAAAGCCGGTTGATAGAAAAAGAAATTAAGCGGCTGCAGGAGACTGTACTGCCTGCAAACAACGAAATAAACGAGTTTATGCTGCGACACGGCAGCACAAAGATTGTTACAGGAATAAAACTGTATGATCTGCTAAAGAGGCCTGAAATAGAATACCATTATTTAAGTGAAATCGGTCAAGGGGCGGATCTTCCAAAAGAAGTAATAGAACAGGTTTCAATCAGTATTAAATATGAGGGATACCTTAAGCGGCAAATGAATCAGATAGAACAGTTCAAGCGCATGGAGGAAAGGCGTTTACCGGAAGAAATCGACTATTCTTCAATTCATGGCCTGAGTACAGAAGCCAGACAAAAGCTTAATGCAATAAAGCCGGTTTCATTAGGGCAAGCCTCAAGAATCTCAGGGGTATCTCCTGCAGATATTTCGGTGCTCTTAGTTTATCTGGAAAGCCGAAAGAGAAAGGGTTAGGATCTGAAAGGATTTCGAAAATATGTTGAGTGAGAAAAATATAGAATTGCTGAAAGAAGGCGCTAAGGAATATAGTGTAATACTTTCAAATGAACAAACAGATAAGTTCTCCCAATATGCACGATTACTTGTGGAGTGGAACGAAAAAATAAACCTTACTGCTATTACCGATCCGGAGGGTATAGTAATCAAGCACTTTTTAGATTCACTGTCAATTGCAGAGTTTATTCCGGATGAAACAAAGACTCTGATAGATGTGGGAACAGGCGCCGGTTTTCCGGGGATACCTTTGAAAATAATAAGAGAGAACCTGAAAGTGACCTTGCTGGATTCTCTTGAAAAGAGAGTTAAATTTCTTAATGAAATATGTAATAACCTGAAGTTAAAAGACATATTTTCTGTTCATGGCAGAGCTGAAGATTTTGGAGTTAATAAAAACTACAGAGAGCGTTTTGATTTTGTAACAGCAAGAGCAGTAGCCAACCTTCCGGTTTTATTGGAGTATTGCTTACCTTTTGTAAAAATTGGAGGCATGTTTATTGCAATGAAAGGGCCTGATGGCAAAGAGGAATTGAAAGAATCACAGAAGGCTCTGGATATATTGGGAGGAGAGGTTATGGATGCCAAGATTTTTACTCTTCCCAATAGCGATATTGAAAGATACGTCATATTAATAAAAAAATGTCGACACACACCAACAAATTATCCCAGAAAGAGCGGCAAGCCGACAAAACAGCCTATCAAATGATGACGAAAGCCGCATTATATAAGGCTTTGTGCGATATTTACTTTTAAATAAAAAAAGGATGACGCATTCAAAGGGCGAATACTTTACTTGATATAAAATGTTCTGATACACAAAAGAGGATGAAAGGAAAGGTGCCTTATGATTGCAACAAAATTAAGATTTCCTGGGTTAGAAAAAAAATATGAGGAAAAGAAATCAGAAGAGAAAAAGATAACGATGATTTCTATCGATTTAATAAGACCAAACCCCTATCAACCCAGAAGGAAATTCGATAACTCTACCATGGATGAACTATGCAGATCAATACAACAATATGGTGTTATCCAGCCGATCAATGTCAGAAAAGTGAATAATACGCATTACGAGCTTGTGGCAGGGGAAAGAAGGTTGCGTGCAGCTGCTATGGCCGGTCATAAGGAGGTTCCTGCGATAATAGTTGATATCGGGGAGGACGATTCGGCTATTATGGCACTGATTGAAAACCTGCAGAGGGAAGATTTAGGTTATCTGGAAGAGGCCGAGGGTTACCGGAATTTAATAAAAGAGCATGGACTTACCCAGGAAGAACTGGCACAAAAAATTGGGAAAAGCCAGTCTACAATTGCAAATAAAATAAGAATTCTCAGACTTTCTCCAATGGTTAAGAAAATATTATCTGACAATGGTCTTACCGAAAGACATGCCAGAGCGCTATTAAAAATAGACGATGAGCAGATTCAGTTAAAAGTTTTGCAGAAGGTTTGTGACAGAGGACTAAATGTAAGAAAAACCGAGGAGCTTGTTCAGAAAGCATTGGATAAGTATTGCAATCCGAATAAATCACAGGAGTATAAAGGGCGTATGACAAAGTCCATTAAAGATATAAGAATTTTTGTAAACACAATCCGCCAGGCAATAGATACTATGAAAAAATCAGGAGTAAATGCACGAGCTGCCCAAATTGACCGCGGTGAATTTTTAGAGTTTATAGTTCGTATTCCTAAAAAGGAAGACCTTAAAAAAGCGCAATAAATAAACCGGATTTTAGTATATGTGACGATCTCCATTTTCGACCTGCCTGTAAGGCGGGTCTTTTTTTAAAGATGGACATAAATTGAAATGTTTATTAAAATAGATATGTTACGCATATAAAAAATGGATACAATATTTATTGTATGGAAATGAAAGGAAGCATAATAAATGTCCGAAAATGGCGGAAACATAGAAAATCCAAATGCTAACCGAATAATTCCGGTTGATATTGAAGCTGAGATGAAGCAATCCTTCATCGATTATGCCATGAGTGTTATTGTAGACCGGGCTCTTCCTGATGTAAGAGACGGCTTAAAGCCGGTACACAGGAGAATTCTTCATGCCATGAACCAGTTGAACTTTACACCTGACAGAGCATATAGAAAATGTGCCACAACAGTTGGTGAAGTATTGGGCAAATACCACCCTCATGGTGATGCAGCAGTATATGACAGCATTGTACGTCTTGCACAGGACTTCTCTTTGAGGTACCCTTTGGTTGACGGACACGGTAACTTCGGATCTATAGACGGCGATCCACCTGCAGCCATGCGTTATACAGAGTCAAGGCTTACTAAAATAGCAATGGAAATGCTAAGGGACATAAACAAGGACACTGTAGACTTCAAGCCTAATTTTGACGAGCATGAAATTGAACCTGTAGTATTGCCATCGAGATTCCCGAATCTTTTAGTAAACGGTTCTTCAGGTATTGCTGTAGGTATGGCTACTAATATCCCTCCTCATAATCTTTCCGAGGTTATTGACGGAATTATTAAATATATTGAAAATCCTGATATAACAATTGATGAATTGTCAGATATTATAAAAGGTCCGGACTTTCCAACAGGCGGTACTATTCTTGGGAAAAGCGGAATTCGTGATGCATACAGAACCGGAAAAGGAAGAATTGTTATTCGTGCTGTCACTGATATTGAAGCCTATGGGAACAACCGTCAGAGAATAGTTGTTACTGAACTGCCGTATCAGGTTAATAAAGCCCGTCTAATTGAAAAAATAGCCGATTTGGTTAAAGATAAGCGGATTGAAGGAATATCAGATCTGAGAGATGAATCGGACAGGGACGGCATGCGCATTGTTATCGAACTTAAAAGGGATGCAAATGCCGGTGTTATCTTAAATCAGCTTTATAAAAATACCCAGCTTCAGGATTCTTTTAGTGCAAATATGCTGGCACTTGTCCAGTCTCCGGACGGAAAATTTGAACCAAAGGTATTAAATCTGAAAGAATTTATTAAATATTATTTATTGCATCAGGAGGAAGTTATCCGCCGCAGAACAAAATATGATCTTGAAAAGGCCGAGGCCAGAGCTCACATTTTAGAAGGCTTAAAGATTGCACTTGATAATCTTGATGAAGTAATAAATATTATCAGAAGCTCCAGAACAGAAGCTTTAGCCAAGTCAAGGCTTATGGAGCGCTTTAGCTTCAGTGAAAAACAATCCCAGGCCATAGTGGATATGCGGCTTGGAAGACTGACAGGTCTTGAGCGCGAAAAACTGGATCAGGAATATAATGACCTTCTTGAAAAGATAGCATATTATAAGGATGTTCTTTCTAAGCCCGAGCTTGTTCACCAGATAATCAGTGAAGAGCTTCTTGAAATTAAGAGTAAATATGGTGATGAAAGAAGAACCGATATTACAATTGATGAGTCTGACATAGATATGGAGGACCTCATTAAGGATGAAGATGTAGTAGTTACTCTTACCAGGTATGGCTATATCAAGAGAACTCCTATTGATACCTATAAGAGTCAAAAACGCGGGGGCAAGGGCATTGCAGGCCTTACTACCCGGGAAGATGACTTTGCGGTAGATGTATTTATAACCTCTACTCACAGATACATCCTGTTCTTTACAAGCAAGGGAAGAGTATATAAACTGAGGGCGTGGCAGATTCCCGAGGCAGGACGGCAGGCACGGGGAACAGCTATTGTTAATCTTCTTGAACTGGATAGTGACGAAAAGGTTACCGCAGGAATCAAGATCCACGGCGATGAAAAAGATATGTACCTTATCATGGCCACAAAGCAAGGCATGATTAAGAAGACTCCTTTAGAACAGTACGAGAATATACGCAAGGGTGGTATTGCTGCAATAACCCTGAAGGAAGGGGACGAGCTTATAGGTACCCGTTTAACGGACGGTTCCTATGATATTATTCTTGTAACTGAGAAAGGAATGTGTATTCGCTTCAGTGAAAAGGATGTAAGGCCTATGGGCAGAACATCAATGGGTGTTATGGGTATACGGCTTGATGAAAATGACAAGGTTATTTCAATGGTACCTTATTTTGAAAATACTACCCTGCTTGTTGTAACTGCCAATGGTTTCGGAAAAAGAACCGACCTGGATGAATACAAGGTACAGAACAGAGGCGGAAAAGGTGTTCTCACATATCGGGTTACCGAAAAGACCGGATTACTTATAGGAGCAATGTCCGTCTCCGAGGACGACGATCTTCTGCTTATATCATCGGATGGCACTATAATAAGAATGCATGTGAATGGTATAAGCGTTCTAAGCCGTGTTACCCAGGGAGTCACTCTAATGCGTACCTCTGAGGATAACAGAGTAGTGTCATTAACCAGAATTCCTGCTGAGGAAAGAGATGATGAAGAGCCGGAAAAGGAAACAACAGAGAACGATGCAGACTAAGCTACGTTAGAAAAATAATTAAGGCAGACATTATATAATATAGTATTATATATAAAAAAAGACGGGTATCTCGATTTATCGAGGTACCCTTTAAATTAAATAGAGTATATTAGGGGGGGTAAATAATTGACAAAAATTTATCAATTACTTGTGTATCAATCAATGATACACCTAAATATTATAAATCAATTTGTAGGAAATTACCAGACTAAATCTGGTAATTATATAAAGCATCTTACTATTATGAGAGAAGTAGTGAGAAAAATCCTGTAACTATATTAAAAATTGTCGAGAATAAGCTTGACATGTCGGTAATATGATGTTA
>JAAYTR010000056.1 GCA_012523685.1 Clostridiaceae bacterium
ATAAAAAATACAGCACAGAAAAAAAAGTATTCCTTAACAAATATATGATTTTTAATGTACTTTAATCCTTCTCGCAAATCGTGAAAATAACCAACCGATTGCTTAGTTAAAGCTCTCTCATGAGCCGGAACTTTTACGAATAAGAGTAATATAAAGATTGCCAAAGCAGCCGTTACTACATCAATAAAGAAAATTATCTCCAGTGATGCAAAGGTCAGTAATGCGCCGCTTAGCATGGGTGATGCCAGCATTGTAATTGATTGTATGGTACCATTCACAGCATTTACCCTTAACAGCTTATCTTCAGGCACAAATTGCGGTATAAAGGCATTTACGGCAGGTGTTTGGATACTTCCTCCAATAGCCCTTATGGCTGAAGCAAAAAAGAGGAGCCACATTTCATCATAACCAATAAAAAACAAAATCGCTAAAACGAGAGTTACAAAAGCAATCATAGAATCTGACAGTACAATGAGAATTTTACGGTTATAACGGTCAGCCCAGACCCCCGCAAAAGGCGAAAGAAAAAATGTCGGTAAAAATCCGCAAATTATTGATATAGTCAACATAATGCCTGATTTTGTATTTAAAGTTATATACCACATAATTGCATACTGAACTAAAGACGACCCAAAAAGGGATATAGTCTGTCCCGCTAAAAACAGTATGACGTTCTTTTTCCAGTCAAGCTTTGCTTTCATATGGTTTTCCTCCATATTTGTACGGGTTAAAGGTTTTTCATGGCAGGATCTGCTAAAATAATTACTGGATTAGTATACCCCAGTAATTATTTAAAGACAATAACTTTTGCCAGGCCAATTATGATAAAATTAGAATTGTAAGAAAGGATTGATGAACTTGAACAGATGTCCATGGTGCGGAAACGATGATTTATATATCAAATACCACGATGAAGAATGGGGTGTTCCCGTTCACGATGATAGAAAACATTTTGAGTTCCTGGTTCTTGAGTCGGCACAAGCCGGCTTAAGCTGGATAACAATTCTCCGCAAGAGAGAAAACTATCGAAAGGCTTACGATGGATTTGATCCTGCTAAAGTCGCTCATTACGACTATAAAAAAATAAATGAGCTTATGCAAAATCCAGGAATCGTAAGGAATAAAAGAAAAATTGAAGCATCCATTAATAATGCCCGCTGCTTTTTAAGAATTCAAGAGGAATTCGGCAGTTTTGATAACTATATTTGGGACTTTGTAAACAATAAACCTGTGAAGAATCATTGGACTGACATTTCACAGGTTCCCGCCAATTCTGAGCTCTCCGACAGGGTCAGCAAGAACTTAACATCGCGGGGGTTCAGATTTCTTGGCACCACCATAGTATACTCACATCTTCAGGCCACCGGGATTATAAATGACCATCTGACCACCTGTTTTAGATATTCTCATCAACTTTTTTAAACCCAAGCCGCTGGAGCACTTCAGTAAGTCTATCAATATCTATAGGCTTTGCCGCATAAGCATCGCATCCAATTTCGAACGCATTCTGCACCATCTGTGTCTCAGCGAGAGCTGTGGTCATAATTACTTTTGTTCTTTTGTCAGGATGCACACCCTTCTGAGTCTCTAAATCTCTTATAGCTTTCAAAGCTTTGACACCGTCTACCTTGGGCATCATTATATCAAGACATATTAAATCATATGGATTATTTTCTTTTATAGACATTAAAAACGCATCCAAAACCTCAAGTCCATCTACTACGATGTCACATTTGCCGTATTGTGACATAAACTTAAACAGAAATTTTCTGCTCGCTAAATCATCTTCTGCTATTAAAATTCTCATTTGTTACTTCTCCCCCTGATCATGTATCTTTTTTAAAGTATTATATTGTGCATTTATATTATCAATATGAATAACTGCTTCATCCAGGCTGCCGCGTCTGATTGCAAGTTCGATTTTGAAAGCTGTGCTTTCTATTTCAGTAATTTCACATTTTTTTGATATACTTTTTACATTGTGGGCTATGTTTTCTGCTGCTATAAAATCACTGTTTTTGATTGCTTTTTCAAAGTCTTCGATATATTCTCCTATTTGTTGTATCGCTTCGGTCAGATTAATATTCTGTAACTCTGTATCATTGTAGGCAAAGGTAATATCCCCACTTTCGGTAAGCTTTACTCTGTCAGGGATAAGTTCTGGTTTATCCCGATGCTTCGATGTAACTCTTTCAATTGTAGCAAATAATTCATATATATTGATAGGTTTTGAGACATATTC